>PMIG01000058.1:0-251 GCA_003157055.1 Bacteroidales bacterium
TCTGATGAATGGTATCTGCCGCTCAAAGATGAACTGATTAATTGTACTAAAGATATCACGGTTAACCCTGTCGGTGGAAGTTACGAGGCAGGCCTTCACTCTCCGATCAACCTGCTCGTTTCGACTTTCCCGGATGAGCTTAAGATGGCTTCCGGTAAACAGGCAAAAGTTTATGCTGTAGGGTTGAAGGAAAGCCCGGTTATCTTTTCGGCTGGCCATGCAGCAGACGGCGCCTTCTGGTTTGATAATAC
>PMIG01000058.1:256-4699 GCA_003157055.1 Bacteroidales bacterium
GATTGCCTCCCTGATTCAAACAAATTTGAAGAAGGTTTCAATGGATTGAATTATTTCCCATATGATCTTAAAAAGCTCAGCTCAAAAGGAAAAGGGAATGCTGGCAAGGATTATTCAATATTAAGAGAGACTCCATTCGGGAATACTCTTACAACCAACTTTGCAATTAAGCTTATTGAGAAGGAGAAACTGGGGAAAGATGATGTAACAGATTTTCTCTCAATTTGTTACACAGCAACTGATTATATTGGGCATAAGTTCGGGCCCTCTTCGGTTGAGATGGCAGATGCAGTTTTCAGGCTAGACAGGGATATCGAGAATCTTCTTAAGTATGTAATTGACAGCCTTGGTAAAAAAAATGTTCTCATTTATTTTACCTCTGCACATGGCATATCTGAGATCCCGGGTGTTCTGGAAAGCAACCGTATACCATCCGGGTACTTCAGGCCGAATCAGGCCCTGCAGCTTTTAAGAAGCTATCTCAATGCAGTTTATGGCGAGGGAGACTGGGTGAAGGGTTACAATGAGAAACAGATTTATTTGAACAGAACGCTTATTGAAGATGCAAAGATACCTCTCGACGAGGTGCAGAAAAAAGTTGCCCGCTTTATTGTCCAGTTTTCAGGGGTTGCCTCCGCATATCCATATTCTGTTTTTGAAACCAGTGATTTCGGGAACGGCAATATGAAGAGGATCATAAATGATTTCAGTCCCCAGAGATCGGGTGATGTGATTGTAACACTAAATTCCGGTTGGGTAGAGAAGGAGGATAGCTATGTGGCTTCAAGCAATTCACCTTACGAGTACGATACGCATGTTCCGCTGATATGGTACGGATGGAGCATGAACAGGGCAACCATCACCAGGAAGGTAAACTTAACAGATATTGCTGCCACGCTCTCATGGTTATGCAAGGTACCCTTGCCAAATGCATGTACGGGAGAGCCGATGTATGAGCTATTCAGGTGATTCCGGGTTATTCCCTTCTTAATCTGTCTCTTATGCTGCATGCTTCCTCAAGAAGAGAAGGGTTATTTTCGCAGCCGTTGCCTAGGATAATAAGATCTGCACCAGCCTTGAAGATCTCCTCGATTTCCTCTTTTTTCCTTATCCCGCCTCCGACAGCGAGCGGAATTGAAATATTTTTTCTGACAGCANNCAGCCAATAAGGATATAACCTGTCGAGACCAGTTTTTCCCTGACATCTTTAAGGTAGGGAGCGGCAATGACATGGTTGCCAATAAGCAATTCAGGGTTTCTGCCTGAAATAAGTGATAGCAGCAATATCATGTCAGCTTTACGGCTAAGCTGCAGAAGGTTGCCGGGAAAGAGCACAACGGGTATTGTGCAATATCCCTTTACAGAGTCAATAAGGTTGTCAATACTACTGAATGTCAGGCTTCCTCCCGTCATTATAAAGTCGGTTTTGCATTTTACCGCGCTTTTTACAATATTCTTCAGCGAATCACCACTGGCCTTATCCGGGTCAAGCAGAAGGGCAATGCTCCTGTTACCGGGGAAATTATTTGCTTTCATACTTCTTTTTTGTCCATACTATTGCATAATTGTCATATCTGGAATAAAAGAGATCAAAGGATTCATGAATCTTTTGAGTTTGAACTTTTCCTTTTATCTCTCCTGATTCCTTTACATCAAAAGGTTCGACTGTTATATCCTTCCTGATGCTTATTCCCTCCTTGTCGCAGATCTTATAAAGAGACTCTTTTGCGCACCAGTGTATGTAAAGATGATATTTTCTTACATCAGGGTTCTTGGTTATCTTCTCCTTTCTGTTAAGGAATTTGAAGGCAAATGCACCGATATTTGAGCTCATGTACTCAAGATCTATTCCAACCTTTTCATCCACGCTGCAAATTATTGCTGTGAGTTTATGAGAGTGGGTGATGCTTATAAATCTTGAGCCATCTTTTAAGAATGGCTTATTGTTCTTATTATATACGATGCGAGCGTCTTTTCCAAGCATTTCAGAGAGCAAGGCCCTGACACTCAGAAATTCAAGTCTTCGTGAAGTGCTGGTAAAAGCTTTATATTTTTTCTTATCATCGGCATCCAGGATAACCATCTCAAGCAGGGTATTAATTTCCTCCTCAATTTTCCATACTCCGAGGATGGTTGATTCGTTGAGAAAATGTTTTGTAATACAGCCCATTTATAGACAGGTTCATTATTTATTTTTCCATCTCAGAGTTTCAATCAAATGAATGATATCTTCTCTGAAGAATGCAATGGATGGTGCAAGAGAATCAGGATTTGGTTCCGCAGCAAAGTAAAGAGAACCCCTGAAAAAATGCTTAACGCTATCGGTGGCAAAAAACTGAACAGCAGTGGCGGTGCTTCCCTTCAGATCGTAAAGGATCCCATATACTTTATGATCGGGATCGGAAATCACATTTTCATTGATTGCATCAGCCTTGGTTATGTGATTTTTTACATCCATCCTGTAACTCTGATCCATAATGTTTTCCAGGTCTTTCTTAACTTCCCTGTAAGTCAGGTATATCCTGGCCTTATAACCTGAAAAATCAATATTGAACCACCCGGGTTCAGAACCATTTTCAGTTTGGAATGATAATTTCCCATATGCAGGGTATTCGAATGATAATGGTAAATTCTGCCCGATAGAATCATTCCCGGTGAATTGGATATATTGTCTGGCAGGGAAATCGATCCTGAAGTAGCCTTTCGGTTTTGGTACTGCGACTTTTCTGCAGCCCACTATGGCTATCAATAACAAGAATATGGGCAAAAAACTAAACTTCCTCAGACTTGTCATCTTCTTTATTTATTTCGACATGTATTTGCTTGATTCTCCTCCTGTCGGCTGATTCGATCATGAAGGAGAAATTCTTGAATTTTACTACTTGGTTTTTCTCGGGAATCTCGCCGGTAAGTTCAAGAATAAGTCCTGCCAATGTTTCTGATTCTCCCTTTACCTCTTCAAATGGTTCATTATCAATGCCCAGAATTTTATAAAAATCGTTTAATAGTATCTTGCCTTCAAATAAATATGTCTTTTCATCGATTTTTCTGTACAGAACTTCATCTGCATCGCTTTCATCTGTAATCTCTCCGACAATCTCCTCAAGGACATCTTCAAGGGTGACTATCCCTGATGTGCCGCCATATTCGTCAATTACGATAGCCATGTGGTTCTTCTTAACCTGGAATTCCTTCAGAAGATCATTGATTTTTTTAGTCTCGGGAACAAAGTAAGGAGGTCTCAGAAGCGTTTGCCACTTGAATGTATCAACATTCTTCATATAGGGAAGGACATCTTTTGCATACAGGATTCCCTTGACGTTATCGAAAGATTCAGAATAAACAGGTATCCTTGAGAATCCNNATTGCGCTCACATTGATATTCCCGAAATTAACTATCCCCTTGAGGATCTTTTCATCTTCATTAAACTCATCAGAAGTGAGATCAAGTGCATCCGACAGGTCGTCCATGCTTATCTTTGAGCGCCTGGTCCTTGTTCTTTTTTTTACAAACGACGATGAAAGCGTGAGCAATATGGTGATCGGCCTGAAGATCTTTTCCATAACCAGGAGAGGCAATGCCATAAATTTGGCTGTGGCTACGTTATTTCTTGATGCGTATACTTTAGGCATTATCTCTCCGAAAAATAAGAGCAGGAACGTAATTACAACTGCTTCAATAATGAACCCTATCACCGGATCTGCGCTGAAATCAAAAAGCTTTGAACTGATGAATGCTGATAAGAGTACAATTGTAATATTTATGGTATTGTTTGCGACAAGTATTGTGCTAAGAAGCTTTTCAGGCATATCATAAAGCTTCAGGACACTTTTTGATTTCCGGCTCTTGTCATTCCTGAACTTTTCTATATCCTCTGGTCCGAATGAGAAATATGCCACCTCAGAGGCTGACATAAAGGCTGAACCAAGAAGGAGCAGAATGAGAACAATTAATCCTATAATTATTTTTAAATCAGGAGGATTAAAGATTATTCCTGAATGGGCAGCAATATATGTAAGTGCAAATGCAGGTTCCAATTAAACTCTTATTAATAATACGACTAGAAGGGAAGATCATCTTCATTACTTCCGGCAGCGGGTCCGTCAGGGAATGATCCGCCCGATCCTTGTTCTTCAGGACCTGGAACATTTTTTTCAGGTCTGTTCATACTTTCACCTGGAGTATGGTAAGGTCCGCCTGCTTCATTTGCCTCAGAGGCGATTGTGCCCTTCTCAGAGTAGTCAGTTCTGGATGAATCGTGCTGTCCGTTATATGAGCTTTGCTTTTTCTCGAGCACAAGCATAGTATCAGCAAGAATCTCAGTAATATACTTGTTGTTCCCGTCTTTGTCGACATATGAGCGGGTTTTTATTTTCCCTACAATGTATACCTGGGTACCTTTTTTAATGGTTTTTTCAGCTACTTCAGCCAGTGCACGCCAT
>PMIG01000145.1 GCA_003157055.1 Bacteroidales bacterium
TTTGTACATGTATGTCCGGGCAATGATTGCCTGTGTCTTGAAATACTCAATATTTTTGCCAGAGCCGCCCTCAGCTTTAACTACTCCAGCAACATATGGTTCAATATCGCAGATGTTAATGAGCAGAATGGTCTCTAGGTCAGGAATACACTGAAGATCACCTGAATAATGTTGCCTGGAAGGGGTCTTGCCGTTTACCCGCAGCGTGAATAAATCGTTTCCGGTTTTACCTCTTAATATAACTGAATCACATTCAAATGCAGCCAGGTTCCCGGCTTTGATTACAAGCTTTTCGTTATATTCTGAAATCATTGCAAGTTCGCCAGCCTTAAGAATAATTGTATGCCCGGAATAAGTGTTTATTTCATACCGGCCAACAGATACCGAAAAAACTGCATATGACTGATCGTTCGAGGTAAAGAGTCGTATCCGTACCTGCCCGGTCAAAGCACAGGGTCCAATAATAATCGAAAGAACAATAAGGAAAAGTTTTTTTACCACAGAGCTACTCCTCTCGTTTATTTACCAAGCACTTTCACCATATCTGCTGCTACTCTCGCGGAGGCACCTGCCGGCCCTAATCTCTGCTTCATCAAAACATAATCCGAAAGCATCTTCTCTCTCTTTCTTCCGCCCATAAGAACCGATCTAAGCTCTTCTGCAATGTTCCTTTTGTTAAGTGAATAACCGACAAGCTCTTTAACCACTTCAGCATCCATTATAAGATTTACCAGTGAAATGAACTTCACCCTAATTAAGATCAAAGCAATAAGCATTGATAAAAAATCGGCTTTATAGCATACTACCTGTGGTGTATTCAGCAGAGCAGCCTCCAGGGTAGCGGTTCCGGAAGCGACAAGTGCGGCTTCGGAAATATGAAGTATCTCGTAGGTTTTCTCCTTGATCAGTTTTATATTTTCATTGCCGATAATCCTGAAGTATAGTTCATCCGGAAGGTTTTTCACCCCGGCAAGAACGAACTGATAATCGGGAAAATTACTTACAATCCTTACCATCTGAGGAAGAATGGATTCAACTTCATGCCTGCGGCTCCCGGCCAGGATGCCTATTATTGGTCTCCCGTCAAGAAGCATAACTTTTCGAAGTTCTTCTGATGAAGGCATCGATGATATTCTTCTCTCAGTTTCATCGACAAGCGGATTTCCCCTGTATTCAACCTCTATCTGGTGTTTTTTATAAAATGAGGTTTCGAATGGAAAGATGATGTACATCTTTTCAACATATTCTTTTATTTTCTCAACCCGTTTCTCTTTCCAGGCCCAGAATTTTGGAGAAATATAATAGAATACCCTAAGGCCAGACTTCTTTGCATACTCAGCAATGCGAAGGTTGAACCCCGGATAATCGATCAGTATTACAACATCAGGGCTGAACTCCTTTATTTGCTGCTTGCACAATGAAAGATTACGAGCAATCGTCCTGAGGTTTTTCAGAACGACGACAAATCCCATGAAGGCTGTCTTTTTATAATGCATAAGAAGCTTTGCTCCCGCTGATTCCATCATGTCTCCACCCCAGCAAACAATATCAGCTACCTTGTCGGCAATTATCAGTTCCCTTACGAGGTTTGATCCGTGCAGGTCTCCTGACTGTTCACCCGCGATAATAAAATATTTCATTAAAGGAAATAGATAATAAATACGATTACGGCCCAGAAGATAGTTGCACCAAGAACGCCCTTTGATGACTTCAGCATATCGAAATGATTGAAAAACAGGAATATAAGTATATTGGGGAAGACGCAAAGCGTAATTACATGAGTTACAATACTTGCATCTGAAATTTTCCGAATCCATGTGTGCAGTGAAGGATGTCCCTTTGTAACCATGAAAGTAACAAGAGCTACCAGGAAAGGAAGAACAAAACCGGAAATCAGTCCAACCAGAACTTTGTCATATTTTTCAGTCAGTTTCATTTTTTGAATCGTTTTTTAAGTTCATCAAGGTACCAGTGGGCAGTCATATCGACAGTGACAGGAACAAGCGACACGAAATTATTTGCAAGTGCCCACTCATCAGTATCGAGCGATTCGGGCTCATGGTTCTGGAAGATGCCAGTCAGCCAGTAATATGTCTTGCCCATCGGGTCTTTCCGCTTTTCAAATTCCTCCTTCCAGTTGCCTTTCGACTGCCGGCATACCATGATTCCTCTGATCTCATTTTTCTTAACAGCCGGAATATTGACATTAAGGCAAATGCCATATGGAAGAGGTTCTTTAGCAAGGTTTTTCATTACTAATCTGATGTATTTTCTGCATACTGAAAAGTCGGCTGTCGGCAAAAAACTGTTAAGAGAAAAACCAACCGAACTTATCCCATAAAGGCAACCTTCAAGCGCGGCAGCCATTGTTCCTGAATATAAAACGCTTACTGAAGAATTTGATCCATGGTTAATTCCCGATGCAACAAAATCAGGTTTTCTTTCAAGAAGCTGATTTATGGCAATTTTAATGCTGTCAGTGGGAGTGCCGTTGCAGGTATATATCCTGTGCTTTTCATTTTCCTCAAGAATCTTAATCCTGAGCGGTGTTTTGACTGTAAGGGCCTGCGACATTCCCGACTGGCTCTCAAGTGTTGAAATGAGTACAACTTTCCCGAATTCTTCCATCACTTCAAGCAGTGTACGCAAACCCGCAGCATATAATCCATCATCGTTTGTAAGCAGGATCAGCTTGTCATCCTTTTCAATAACCATATTTATAATGTTTGTTTACAAAGATAGATATTTACCTTTCTTAAAATGCTTACTTTTGCCTTCAGTTAATTACTATTTGAAAAATGAAGATTTCTTACAACTGGCTGAAGGATTATCTTAAAATTGACATTGAGCCTTCAAAACTTTCTGTTATTCTCACCGGGTTGGGACTTGAGGTTGAAGCAATGGAAAAATGGGAATCCGTTAGAGGTGGACTGAAAGGTGTTGTGATTGGCGAAGTCCTTACCTGCTCAAAACATCCTGATGCCGATAAATTATCTATAACTACGGTAAACACGGGTTCTGGAGAACCTCTGCATATTGTCTGCGGTGCTCCCAATGTTGCTGCCGGGCAGAAAGTACCTGTAGCTACAGTTGGAACAATCCTTTACAAGGGGAACGAAACCCTCGAAATCAAGAAAGCAAAGATCAGGGGTGAATTGTCCGAGGGAATGATCTGTGCCGAGGATGAGCTTGGGCTCGGAACCATGCATGAGGGAATAATGGTACTGGATAAAAATGCACAGCCCGGGACTCCGGCATCTGAATATTTTAAGATCATAAATGACAATATTTTTGAGATTGGACTCACTCCCAACAGGATTGATGGCGGGTCACATTTTGGAGTGGCACGCGACCTCGCAGCCTGGCTTAATGCCAGTGGGCAAGTTACCATCAGAGCTTCCCTTCCATCGCTTGCTGATTTCAGGCCTGACAATAACAGCAATCCATATCAGGTTGTAATTGAGAACCCCACCGATTGCCCCAGGTATACGGGAATTACAATCAGCAATGTTACAATAGGCGAATCGCCGGACTGGCTTAAGAACAAGCTTAAAGCCGTAGGACTTAACCCGATCAACAATGTAGTCGATATTACGAACTTTGTTCAATACGAAGTTGGGCAGCCCCTTCACTCATTTGATGCCGACATGATAGAAGGCAAAAAAGTCATTATTAAAAACCTTCCGGACAAGTCAAAATTCATTACTCTCGATTCAGTCGAAAGAAGTCTCTCTTCAAGGGATCTTATGATATGTGATATAAAAGGCGGAATATGTATTGCGGGAGTCTTCGGCGGGATAAAATCGGGAATAAACAGCACAACCAGAAACATTTTCCTTGAGAGCGCATACTTTAACCCCGTCTCGATAAGAAAAACTTCAAAGCGGCATGGCCTTCAGACTGATGCATCATTCAGGTTTGAACGTGGTGCAGATCCGGAGATAACCACCTGGGCGCTTAAAAGGGCTGCAATGCTCATCAGGGAATTAGCAGGTGGGCAAATATCATCGGAAATCGTTGATGTATATCCGAAAAAAATTGAAAGGCAGAAGATTTCTGTCAGTTATGGCAACATTGACAGGCTTATCGGCAAAAAGATCGACCACCAGTTAATTAAAAAGATACTCGGGTCGCTTGACATGATTTTACTTGAAGAATCAGGTGATAATATGATCCTTGAAATACCGCTTTACAGGGTCGATGTTCAACGCGAAGCCGACGTTATTGAAGATTTGCTGAGGATTTACGGCTACAATAATGTGGAGATCGGCAACCATGTAAATTCAACACTTTATTTTGCTGAAAAACCCGATAAGGAGAAGGTTCTGAATATAATCGCCGACATGCTATCAGCCAACGGATATGCGGAAATAATGTGCAATTCATTGAATCCGGCATCATTTTATGACAATGATGATTTCGAAAAGGATCAGATAGTGCTTCTTGCCAATCCCCTGAGTTCCGACCTTAATGCAATGAGACAATCATTGCTGTTCGGCGGACTCAGTTCAGTAGCCTGGAACATAAACAGACAGAATCCCGATCTGAGACTTTATGAATTCGGGAATAATTACTTCCTGAAAAAATCAAGGAATTCATTTCCCCGCGCAGAGGATTATCTTGAAAAGAAATCGCTCGATATCTTTATTACCGGGAACACAGTTAAGCAGCGGTGGAACAGCAAGATCAGCCTGTCAGACTTCTTCAATATCAAATCAGCTGTAGAGATGGTTATGTCTCGCCTTGGAATTATTCCCGAGAATCTTTCCAGGGGCGAGAGCGATAGAAAATATTTATCTGAGTCTTTTACCTGGTCGTTTAATAATATTTCCGTTGCCACTGCCGGAAAGATATCAAAGTCATACCTGGCAAAATTCGATATCGGACAGGATGTCTATTATGGCCATATTGAATGGGATTACCTTTTGAAGCTTATTAAAGAAAGTGCTGTCACTTATTCAGAGCTTCCAAAATATCCATGGGTTAGAAGAGATCTTGCGCTTCTCCTCGATAAGAGTGTTAAGTTCGAACAGATCAGGGAACTGGCATTCAGGACTGAAAGAAATATTCTTCATGACGTTGACCTGTTTGATGTTTACGAAAGCGAGAACCTTGGCAACAATAAAAAATCCTATGCAGTCAGCTTCATCCTGCTAGACAATCTCAAGACATTGACTGACAAAAGCATAGAAAAAACAATGAACAGTCTTACAACTGCTCTCGAGAAAGAGCTTGGTGCAAAAATAAGATAATGAAAAGTAAAAGGGTTGAGCTGCTTAAGGGTGACATCACGACTTTGAAAGTCGATGCCATAGTAAATGCTGCAAATAGTTCCCTTCTAGGAGGAGGCGGTGTAGACGGGGCTATTCATATGGCAGCAGGACCCGACCTGTTAAACGAATGCAGGGATCTGAACGGCTGTTCAACCGGCCAGGCAAAAATTACCCGGGGGTATAATCTTCAGGCCGGACATATAATACATACAGTCGGACCAGTATGGTATGGCGGTTATAAAGATGAGCCTGAACAACTTGCAGCATGCTATCAGGCAAGCCTTAAGCTGGCTAAAGAAAATAAACTAAAAACTATCGCCTTTCCCGGTATTTCGACCGGCATATACGGATTCCCAAAAGATCTGGCTGCAGTAATTGCCGTCAACGAAACAAAAAGATTTATAAGCAGGAATTCTTATCCTGAAAAAGTTATCTTCGTAGCATATGATGATGAGGGCTATGAGATATACAGAAAGCTCCTGAATCAATGAGAACCTTCTTAACAAGGATTAAAAACTACCTTTCACTTGTAAGATTCGGCCATACTGTTTTTGCAATGCCGTTTGCCCTTATAGGCTTTTCGCTTGCGGTATCACGAAGCGAATACAGCTTCAGCCTTAGACTCTTCCTGTTAATAATACTCTGCATGATCTTCGCACGCAATGCGGCAATGGGATTTAACAGGATTGCCGATAACCGGTTCGATGCACTCAACCCAAGAACAAAGAACAGAGAGATACCACAGGGCATAATTAGCATACGGGCAGCTACAATATTTGTCATAATCAACGCATCCCTCTTTATTATTACAACCGCTTTTATAAATCATCTGACCTTGTTCCTTTCTCCAGTCGCCCTTTTGATCATTCTGGGATACAGCTTCACCAAACGGTACACAGCTCTGTGCCACTTCATACTTGGCCTTGGACTAAGCCTGGCTCCTATAGGAGCATATATTTCAGTAACCGGTTCATTTGCTGTTCTGCCTGTCATATATTCTTTTATTGTACTTACATGGTCAGGCGGCTTTGACATTATTTATGCATTGCCGGACAATGAATTTGACAGGAGTCAGGAATTAAAGTCGGTGCCTTCAGCATTAGGACTGAAAAGCTCACTGATAATCTCTATAATAGTTCACTTTGTCACATTTTGTCTTGTTGTAACAGCCGGATACCTGGGAAATGGAGGAATATTTTTCTGGAGTGGAGCACTGTTGTTCGCTTCACTATTGATATACCAGCATGCTATTGTGAAACATGATGACCTCAGCAGGGTTAATCTTGCATTCGGTACTACCAATGGAATTGCAAGCCTAATTTTTGCCTTTTTTATTATACTGGATCTTTACCTTCGACACCATTGAGAAGGAAATATTCAACATTATTTTATTGTCATTATTTATTTTTTTTGTTACTTGCCGCAACCTAAAAAACCTGATATGGCTAATATTATTATAAAAGAAGTAGCTACGAGAAAAGAGCTTCATGAATTCATTTTTCTTCCTGAAAAAGTTCATAAGAATGAACCTGACTGGCTTCCTCCGATCTATATGGACGAGAAGCTGCTTTTTAACAAGAAAAAGAACAAATCCTATAAATATGCTGATGCTATCCTCCTCCTGGCTTATAAAGACAACAAAGTCGCCGGAAGAATTATGGGCATAATCAATAAGCGGTATAATGACATAAACCATGAATACAACGGACGCTTCTGCTTCATGGAGTGCTATAATGACCAGGAGGTATTCCATGCCCTTATAAAAAAGGTTGAAGATTGGGTAAAGGCAAACGGAATGAGCAGAATTGTAGGTCCTCTTGGCTTCTCGGATAAGGATCCGCAGGGATTTCAGACTGAGGGATTTGAGTACCCGTTATTCATGACTGCTGCAAACAACTCGCCCTATATGAACACCCTTGTTGAAAATGAGGGGTATGGCAAGAAGGTTGACCTTGTAAATTATCTTGGTAAGCTTCCTGAAGTATTCCCTGAAATCTATGCGAAGGTGCTCGCCAGGGTAGAAAAAACTGAAGGATACAAAATTATCGAGTTCCATAAAAAGAAAGAACTTAAGCCATATATATTGGATGTTCTTGAGCTGATGAATGAAACTTTCAGAGAAATATATGGTTTCGTTCCGCTCAATGATAAAGAAAAAACTGAATTTGCCGCAAGATATCTGGCTATTCTTGATCCTAACTTCATAAAGGTTGTAAAGGTAGAAGATAAACTGATCGGATTTGCAGTTGGTATGCCCGACGTAAGTCCAGGTATCAAGGCTTGCAACGGAAGGTTACTCCCATTCGGAATCTTTAAGATCCTTAAGGAGTCAAAACGGTCAAAGAAACTTCTAATGATGCTTGGTGGCGTTAAAAAAGAGTATCGCGGAAAAGGTATCGACGTACTTATGGGAGTAAAAATCCTTCAGTCCGGAATTGATCGTAAAATGGATCTGCTCGACAGCCATCTTGTTCTCGAGGATAATACAAGAATGAGAGCCGAATATGAAAGAGTAGGCTGCAAGGTGGTTAAAAAATACAGAATCTACCAGAAAGATATTTAGTAGTTAAAACCTGAAGTTAAATGATAATCCGAGGAGCTCTTTAAACTGCACCCTCGCGGTTTTTTTCGGATTCCCATCTGTTCCTAAAACAGGCTTTTTGTCCTTGCCAAGAACAGGTGTCTTTGTATCATCATCATAAATCAGGTGCGTATTCAGCCTCACGTCTGTAAACCAGTTCAGGTTTGCCGTAGCAATCATTTCCCAGTCGATATCGACGTTCTGCGGATTATGGATATAATTTGTAAAAAGCTGCAGCCGGTTTATAATGAAGAGTGTCTTATATGGTCTGAATTCATTGGTGACCATGAAACTTATTCCGGGTTCATTAAGAGCCCGGTGTCCAGGCAGTATGCCATATTGTGACTTGTCGATATGTATTGTGTCAGGTACAAATGTTCCTTTATATGAAAGTGGCGAGAAGTTTATGGATGTATTTTTATTTGGCTTATAATCAAGCCCGATACCAACTGTAAGAATAGCCGGATTAAAGAATTTTGAAACAGGAACCGAGTCGTTGGGATAATTATATCCCTTTGCAATCTGTGTCTTGAAAAGAAGAATGGCACTGAAATCAAATTTGCCAAAAGCCTTATGATTAAGCTTTGAGTTTGTTTCAAGAAGATCTATATTCTTTTGTACATCCCATTTATTTGTCTCATCGGAGTTTCTGGTCGCAATAAGCCCGAATTTTAACCTGGCAAAATGATTTGAAGTTATCTTAAGGGGTTTGTTTTCATAATCAGCATACCAGGTTATATCAGATGTAGTTGAAATACTGCTCTCTCCCCCCTTTACCCAGTTTGACAAAGCAGCCTGATTAAGTGCGAATGATGCTTCTGATCTGTATTTCCAGTACTGTGGCTTTATTTTTACCTGTTTAATATCAAGCAGCTTTGACCTGTCAATCTCCTTAAGTTCTATTCGTGCCTGTGAATAGTTTCCTTCCCTGCCAGGGCGACTGAATACAACCCCATCCTCGAGGTAGAGTCCAAGAGTATTCCTCGAGGTGGAACCAATCCACACAGTGACTGAATCATTCAGTCCGTTCTTCAGCCAGTACCTTTGCATCCGGCCCGATCTTGAGTTGAGCCATATAGAAGTAACTGTTTTCCCAGAACCAGAGATATTCAATATGCTTGAATCGCGCTGGACCATAAAATCAAGCAAGGTCCTTAAAGCTACGGCAATAGAGTCTCCCTCGTAAGGGTGTTCATAAAAGATGAATGGAAAATCCTTATAAGCAGGTACGACTTGGTGAAGCGTATCGATGAGTATCAAAATAGTTGTATCCTTTAATATTACCGACTGCCCGGGTTTGGGTATTCCTTCCGGCAGAAGATGTTTAAGGGAATCTGCCGGTTCGGCAACTATTACCGAATCATATTTGCTGACTGCTGCAGCGAGATCCTGAATAACAGGAGTTTTAAGGGGTATCTGTTCCCACGTGTAAAATTTTTCCCATGGAACTTTAATAGAATCAATCGGGTAC
>PMIG01000248.1 GCA_003157055.1 Bacteroidales bacterium
GAAAACCTTAAAAAACAATACAACGCTGATACCGTTGAGGAGGTATTTATAAAGATCGCAAGACCAGTAGCAGCAAAGGCATGAAAAGATTTCTCGGCTTTGTTAAGAAAGAATTCCTGCATATTTTCAGGGATCCCCGCACTTTGTTCCTGTTGTTCGGGATACCTGCCGTACAGATATTATTATTCGGTTTTGTCGTCAGCCAGGATATAAAAAATGCCGGCATAGCTTTTCTTGATCTTTCAAAAGATGAAGTGACACAGAAGCTTACGGATAAAATTATCTCTTCAGGCTTTTTTCGGCAAACGGATAACTTATTCACCTATAATGATATAGATAAAGTACTTAAAAAAGGCAAAACAAGGGCTGTAATTGTTTATGAGGATAATTTCGGCAGGAATCTGCTTGAAAAAGGAAAAGCCTCAATGAGCATCATAGCTGACGGATCGGAACCAAATACAGCAACACTGGTCACAAATTACATAATGGCAATCACTGTTGATTTCAACAGGGAAATAGCAGGGAAAACGGCAGGTACTGGTTCATTGATCACTCCGGAAGTCAGAATGTTCTATAATCCTGAGCTTAAGGGTCATTTCATGTTCGTTCCCGGTGTAATAACACTGATACTTATTCTAATCTGCGCCCTGATGACATCGGTGACCATTACCCGCGAAAAAGAGTTCGGCACAATGGAGGTCTTGCTTGTATCGCCCTTGAAACCTCTCCAGATCATTCTGGGAAAAGTAATGCCATATTTTATCCTCTCATTGATAAATGTAAGTGTAATACTTATCTTATCATGGTTCGTTTTTGGACTGCCGGTCAAGGGAAGTATTATATTGCTTCTTGCCGAAAGCATGCTCTATATTCTCATGAGCCTTTCCCTTGGTATCCTGATATCCACGGTTTCCAAGACTATGCAGCAGGCTATCTTTATTTCCCTTATCGGACTGATGCTGCCAACCATTCTCCTTTCAGGCTTTATCTTTCCTGTTGAAAACATGCCGGCCGTATATCGCTGGCTCTGCACTATTATTCCTCCCCGATATTTTATAATAATCATTAAAAGCATTATGATAAAGGGAACCGGCTTCTTCTATGTCTGGAAAGAGACCCTGGTGCTAGTGGGAATGACTTTAATTTTTATAGGCTTAAGTGTCAGGAATTTCAAGATAAGGCTGGAGTAGAAAAGTATAAAGGCACAATCAGAAGCAAATGAGGACAATATTATATCTTATCAGAAAAGAGTTCATCCAGATCTTCCGGAATAAGTTCATCGGGAAGGCAATTTTTGCTGTTCCCATAGTTCAGATGCTTATTCTCGTCCCGGCAGTCACTTTCGAGATCAGGAATGTAAGGCTTTGCATTATCGACAGGGACATGACGCCTGAGTCAAGGGGTTTGATAAGCAGGCTTGAGGGTTCATCATTCTTTAAGGTCAATTATTCAACTCCATCTGAAGAAGAAGCAAATAAACTGCTTAACAAAGGCAAATGCGACCTGGTACTACAGTTCCCGTCAGGGTTCGGTAGAGAGATAATTACCGGGAAACCAGGGAGGCTTCTTGCTTCGATTAATGCAATCAATGCTTCATCAGCGCAGCTGACATGGGCTTACCTGAATGGCGTAATAAGCGATTACAACATGGATCTTATCCGTGAGAACATCAATATTAATACAGGATCATCACCCCCGATAATCAGTATAACAAACAGGTACTGGTATAACGAGATGCTGAATTACAAATATTACATGCTTCCGGGTATTCTGGTGATACTCGTTACTGCCATCGGTTTTATACTTGCAGGGTTGAATATGGTAAGAGAGAAAGAGGTTGGAACAATTGAGCAGATAAACGTCACTCCGGTCAAACGGTATCATTTTATAATTGCAAAAATGGTCCCATTCCTGTTAATTGGCCTTGTTGATCTGGCTATTGGAATGATCCTGGGAAAGTTGGCTTTCAATATCCCTTTCGAAGGAAGCATTGCATTACTATTCCTCAGTGCGACCCTGTTCCTGGTAGCTGTTCTGGGACTTGCACTTTTCATTTCCACCTTCTCATCCACTCAGCAGCAATATATGTTTGTAGGCTTTTTCTGCATGATAATCTTTATACTGATGAGCGGTGTATTCACGCCTCTTGAGAGCATGCCTGACTGGGCGCAGAAAATTGATGTTATCAACCCGGTAGCCTACCTGATGCGCATCAACAGGATGGTAATGCTGAAAGGCTCAACTATTCATGATATAAGCCACGATCTTTATTCATTGGCAGTGATTGCGATTGTATTCACTTCACTTGCAGTAAACCGATATAGGAAGACTGCATAAAAGTCCATAAAGTCGAAAGTCTGTAAAGTCAAAAGGTCTCTTCATTTTGTTGAGATGATTGCTTCAACCGGCCAATGATCGGAAATAAAAAGTTTTCTTTCCTTCTTAGCTATTGTGTTGTGTTCCAATACTTTCATTCCGTTCCTGACAAAGATATAATCTATTCTTCCAGATCCGGGCTTGTCAGAAAATCCGTTAAAAGTGTAAACCGGGCCTCCGGGTTTCTTTTCTGAAATAAGATAACTGTCGCTAAGCAGTGGAACGCTTTCAGCCGGCCCAGTAAGAATGTTATATCCCTTTTCTGAAGGAAGCATATTGAAATCGCCGGTAATAATAAACGGGAAGCCTGAAGCTATGCTGTCGACCTTAAATAAGAGCAACCTGGCGCTCATTGTTCTTGCCGAATCGGAATCGTGCGCAAAATGTGTATTGAAAAAATAGAAATGAGCATGACTTTTTTTATCCACCAGTTCAATCCAGGTTACAATCCTTGGCAGAGAGGTTCCCCAGCCCATCGAACCGGCAGAATCAGGTTTTCCGGAGAGCCAGAATGTTTTGGTTCTTGCCAGGTCAAATCTGTCTTTCCTGAAGAAGAGAGGATTCATCTCTCCATCCTTGGCACCATCGTTTCTGCCAACCCCGACAGATAAATAATCTCTGAGATAAGTCTGTATCACATCATACTGGTTCAAAAGCACCTCTTGCATACCCAGCACATCAGGTTTCTCATTTTTAATGAATCTACAGACCATCGATGCTCGTTTCGGCCATGAATTTGAACTATCATGAGGATTGTCGTACCTTATATTCAGAGTCATCACTTTTATTGCATTTTTTCCTGATTTATGCGAACAACTTAAGAGAAACACAAGAAATATCAGGGCAATATAATATGGGAGCTGTTTCATTATCTTCAAGTTTTATTCAAAGATAGTCATTATGATTTATAAACCTCCAAGAGGCAATGTTTGAGAGCACGAAGCTCATCCGTGAATTATTTTTATATTTGCTGCAGAAGAATTTTGGGAATAAAAATTAAATGCCTGACATCATTAAACTCCTTCCTGACTCTGTTGCTAACCAGATAGCAGCAGGTGAAGTCATCCAGCGGCCAGCATCCGTTGTTAAGGAACTGATGGAAAACGCAGTCGATGCCGGGGCGAAGAGTATAAGTGTAATTATTAAAGACTCGGGCAAAACCCTGATACAGGTAGTCGATGACGGCGAAGGAATGTCAGAGACGGATGCAAGGCTTTCTTTTGAGCGTCATGCCACCTCAAAAATCTCAACTGCAAATGATCTCTTTTCCATCATTACCAAGGGTTTCAGGGGCGAAGCTCTTGCATCAATAGCGGCAGTAGCCATGGTTGAACTCAGGACCAGGAAAGAGGAGAATGAGACAGGAACAATTATTGTCATAAACGGATCAAAAGTTGAAACCCAGGAACCATGCAGTTGTGCTAAAGGTTCCAGCTTTTCTGTAAAGAACCTCTTTTACAACGTGCCTGCAAGAAGAAAATTCCTTAAATCGGACACAACCGAGATGAGGCATATTATAATTGAATTTCAAAAAATAGTCATTGCACATACAGATATCAGGTTCATCCTTCATCATAATGATACTGAAGTATATAACCTGCCTTCCGGGAATCACAGGCAGCGCATCATAGGTGTTTTCGGGAAACAGATAAACTCCGATCTCATAACTCTTGAAACGGAGACCACCCTTATCTCCCTTAAAGGGTTTATAGGAAAGCCGGAGAGCGCCAGGAGAACCTACGGCGAACAGTTTTTCTTTGTGAATAACCGGTTTATGAAGCACCCTTATTTTCATAAGGCAGTTACAGAAGCGTACCAGAATATACTTCCTGCAGATGTAATTCCGACATATTTCATCTTCATGGAAATCGACCCGGCGTCAATTGATATAAACATCCACCCCACAAAAACAGAAATCAAGTTCGAGGATGAAAGGTCTATCTGGCAGATACTTATGGCTTCCGTTCGTGAGGCTCTTGGAAGGTTTAACATTGTCCCGTCTATCGACTTTGAAGATGAAGCTCTGATCGATATTCCGGTCAGGAGCTCATCGGATACCCTTCCCCAGCCTCCCGGGATTGAAATTAATCCGCGCTATAATCCCTTCGACGGAGATGAAGCCTCGATGAACAAACCCGGATTTATCGAAAGGTTCGAACGTGAAAACAACGCAAACTGGGAAAAGCTGTATACTGCCTTTGAGAAAGAAAGTGAATCTCACGTGATTGTAGAAAAGATAAGTGAGACAGGAAGAAAATTCTTTCAGGTAAAAAACAAATATATTGTTTGCCCTGTAAAATCAGGGTTAATGCTCATCGACCAGAAAAGGGCCCATGAAAGAGTCCTGTATGAGAAATTCCTCGAGTGCCTCGATAAGAATAAACCGGTCAGCCAGAGCGAATTATTCCCTATATCTGTCGAGCTGAATCCTGCAGACATACTGGTATTAAAGGAGATTGAAAATGGCATAAGAGTGCTCGGTTTCAATATCCTCTTCCAGGGTAAAGACAAAGCTCTGATAAAAGGACGTCCCTCAGAATTTCTTACAAGCGATCCTGCAGAAATGCTTGGTATAATAATAGATGAATTCAAGACAAGAGAGTCCGATCCTTCAGCGGGATTGAAAGAGAGACTTGCTTCAGCAATGGCCGGAGCCTCCGCGATTCCATATGGTAAAATCCTGGATCAGAGCGAGATGGAAAATCTATTTGACATTCTCTTTGCATGCTCAGCGCCAAACTATTCTCCTAAAGGCAAGCCTGTAATAATGATCATCACCCTGGAGGACCTGGATAAAAAATTCAAATAGCGTTTTTATGACATATTGTCGGATTCATACATAAATAATAGCTTTGGTCCGACAATTGATGGAAATGAAATCATTTAAAATCGACTGATGAACGGATACGGAAGAGGATTTGCGGGATTGACGCCGGTGGTTAAGAATATCATCCTGATCAATGCACTGATGTTTTTTGCCTATTGGGCAGGCACTAAATTTTTTAATATTGACCTTAACGCAATACTTGGACTATATTTCCCAAAATCTGAAAATTTCAAGCCTATACAGCTTCTTAGCCATATGTTCATGCATGCCAATTTCTGGCATATTTTCTTTAACATGTATGCTCTTTTTATATTCGGAGTCATGCTGGAGAATGTGTGGGGCCCGAAGCGATTTTTAATTTTTTACCTGATTTGCGGATTCGGTGCAGCACTTGTTCATGAGTCTGTTATTGCATATGAATACAGTAAAATTGCCCATACTCTTACACCTGAAAATCTTCAGCTCGTCCTTAAGGAAGGATCTGGTTATTGGAAGGAAGGAAAAGCGTTTACGGATCCTGCTATGAAGGATCTTCAGTTCCTGCTGAACATTCCGACTGTAGGAGCATCAGGCGCAATTTTCGGAGTACTGCTTGCTTTCGGAATGCTCTTCCCGAATACACAGCTCATGATAATCTTTCCGCCCATTCCGATAAAAGCCAAATATTTTGTACTGATATATGGCGGACTTGAACTCATACTTGCAATTATGCAGCCCGGGAGCTCAATAGCGCATGCGGCACATGTCGGGGGTATGATATTTGGCTATATTCTTATCAAATACTGGCAGAAAACGACTACAACTCTTTACTGATGGGACTGGCTGACAATATAAAATCTTCATTCAGAAAAGGGAGCAGTGTTACAAGGCTTATCTATATCAATGCCTCTGTTTTTCTCTTAATTTCGATTACCTTAATTATAGGATACCTTCTGAATAACCAGGATATCCCTTCAAAAACACTTGATCTGTTATCTGTACCCGCTTCGCTGAAATCTTTGGCTGGCAGGCCCTGGACTCTCTTTACTTATATGTTTACCCATAAGGATATCTGGCATATCCTTTTCAATATGCTATGGCTCTATTGG
>PMIG01000109.1 GCA_003157055.1 Bacteroidales bacterium
GCTTCCGAATACCTTATCGAATGCGGCGCCGCCAATCTCTATCTGAGGAATGAGAGACGACTTGAAGCCTGATTGCTTTCCGGAGATCCTGGATTCCCAGTAATCGCGCATCGACTTCTCATACTCATATTTTCTGAATTCTTCCGGGCTCATGTGAACCGGAGTTCTGTAATCGAATGATCCTACCTTCTGATAAATAATATATTCATTCTTGTCGGCATTGTAAATTACAGTCGACTTGATGTTTGAAGGGTTATCGAGAAAGAGGGGAGAATTGGACGATGACTCCCAAGGAATTCCTGAGACATCATGCAACTTAAGTATTGATTTCCTGGTTGTATCTTCAGCGGCTGAACCATGCACAGCTACCTGACCACTCGCATCCGCTGACCTTAAGATAAAAGCTGCGCAAAGTGCAAGAGATAAAAATACCAGAAAATTCCGATATGATTTCCCTGATCCCAATCCGGCTTATTTTCCTTTTTACAAGTTCTTCAGCGCTCTCTTAATCATTTCCTCAACAGTAAGGTCTTTTTCCTCCCTTACAATCTTATCAAGTACTTTTGAAACAGCGCCTTTGGCAAACCCAAGCATAACTAATGCAGATAACGCCTCATCGCGCCTTGTATTGTCTGCAAATGCAAATATTTCACCGCTTCCGGTCAGTTTGCCTATCTTGTCCCTGAGGTCAACGATTATCCTCTGGGCAGTTTTTAAACCGATACCCTTTACACTCTTTAACAGATCTGCATCAGAACTTATAATTGACTTTTCAATTTCAGCCGGGGAAAGGGATGAGAGCATCATTCTGGCAGTGCTTGCACCAACACCCGAAACTGATATAAGGTGCCTGAAAATATCCCGTTCCTCCTGGTCAGCGAAACCGTATAGCTGATGAGCATCCTCCCTGATAACTTCATGGACCATCATCTTAAGCTCACTTTTACCTTCAAGCTTTGAAAAGGTTGTAAGAGAAATATTTATAAAATATCCGATACCTCCAGTCTCTATTACTATGAAGGCAGGAGTGATCTGGGTAATGGTTCCTTTAATATAATCGATCATAATGGCTGTTCATGGTTATAAATATCCGGCGGCAGTTCATCGACCTTGTCAGAGTGTGTTTCTATATCCTGGTGCTTAAGAGGGTTTTTTGATATTTCTTCAAACATCTGCCTGTTTCTGAAAATAGTGCATGCAAGAAAAAGCGCCTGCCGGAAAGAGTTTTCAGAAGCTTCTCCTTTTCCTGCAATCGCGAAAGCTGTTCCATGCACAGGGGAGGTCCTGATAAAGGGAAGCCCTGCAGTGAAATTTACTCCCGAATCAAAGGAGAGCGCCTTGAAAGGAGCAAGTCCCTGGTCATGATACATTGCCAGTATTCCATCAAATTTTGAAAACGATCCTGCACCGAAGAAACCGTCTGCAGGGAATGGTCCAAAAACAAGTATTCCTTCCTTTTCGGCCTGGTTAATAGCAGGAATAATTATGTCTGCCTCTTCATTCCCAAGCAAGGAGTTATCGCCTGCATGCGGATTAAGCCCAAGCACTGCAATCTTTGGCTTGCGGATCGCAAAATCAAGAGTGAGAGAATGGTTCATCAATCTTATCTTGCTGAGAAGCGATGGTATAGTGATCTGTTCAGATACTTTTTTAAGCGGACAGTGGCCAGTGGCAATTCCGATACGCATGTTTTCGCTTATCATGAACATAAGCACTTCATCAGCTCCTGCCTTAGCCTTCAGATATTCAGTGTGTCCGCTAAAATGAAAATTCTCCGACTGGATATTTTTCTTGTCTATCGGTGCAGTTACAAGAACATCAATTTTCCCGCTCTTAAGGTCATCAACTGCTCTTTCGAGAGAAATGAAAGCAGCCTCTCCTCCCTGCGGTGTCGATTTTCCAAGCTCTACCCTGATATTGTCATCAAGGCAGTTAATCATATTTGCTTTTCTTGGATTTGCCTCATCAGCGCTTCGTATATTATTAAAGCTGAAATTACTGATGTTAAGAGCTTTCCGGTGGTAAGCTGCTACCTTCGGTGATCCGTATACCACAGGTATGCAGAGATCATTGATCATACCATCTATCAGGGTTTTAATAATAACCTCATATCCTATTCCGTTAATATCACCTTGTGATATTCCGGCAATTATCATTTTTTGATCCATAATCTCTCCTAGAGTTTTTTATAATTTCCGGCCAGCTTCCTTAAGAACGTTGCCAGAAGCCTTAATCCGGAACCCGGTCCGTCCTTCATCCGGTAAAAATCATTCTTTTTAAGCGATCCTGTTCCGGCAATGTCAAGATGAATGAGAGGGTAGCTGGTGAATTTCTCNNTCGGCAACGTCCGACTTGATCATCTCGCCATACTCTTCCCATAATGGAAGCTCGGCCACTCTTTCATATACCTCCTGGCCGGATTCTTCAAGCAGCTTAATATACTTCCTGTCGGCATTAGTCATCATTGCAATTGCCTGATTGGCGAATGTACTGGCTGCTGACCCCGTAAGAGTAGCTATATCTATTATCAGTTCAGGTTTGTATTTTGAGGCGTAGCTTATTGCATCGGCAAGAATAAGCCTTCCTTCTGCATCGGTGTTGCCAATCTCGACGGTCATCTTGTTGTACATCGTAATTATGTCCCCTTCAGCATAAGCATTTCCGCCGGGACGGTTATCTGTTGCCGGGATCAGTGCGATAAGGTGAAGAGGAATATTATTCATGGCAGCTGTGTAGAGAACACCCGCTACAGTTGCACCTCCTGCCATGTCGCCTTTCATATTTGCCATGTAATCTCCGGTTTTGATATTCAGACCGCCCGTGTCATAAACAATTCCTTTGCCGACAAGAACAACAGGCTGTTTGTTTAGACATTTTACAGGCTTCCATTCAAGTATGCAGAATACCGGCGGATCGATGCTTCCCTTGTTTACGGCAATAATACCACCCATTTTTAGAGCTTCTATCTTCCCTTTGGTCAGGACTTCAACCCTGAATCCTCCTGCCTTGCCGATCTTCTCAACTTCCCTGGCAAGTGCCGGGGCGTTAAGGTGATTTACAGGCTCATTGATAAGGTCGCGAACAAAATAAACCGCATCTGTAAGATCTTTAAGCCATTTGATTTCAGCTTTTCCGGCATCGCCATATAAAAGAAGTTTCGAAGGGTACTTGTTCTTTTTATCATCCTTATCAGCTGGTTTGTACTTATCAAACTGATAAAAACCAAGAATAAGCCCTTCGGCAAAATCTTCAATCGCACCTTTGAATGCATGCGAAGATGCTATGACAAGCTCATTGTGATTATTTGCCTTGATGAGCTTTTTCAGCTTTGAAGCTGCTTTACGCAGTTCCTCTTTTGCCTTGAAACCGGGTACCCCTTCCTTAACCCTGACCAGGTAAGTGCACTTAAAATAGGAATTGATGAAAACATGATCCACCTTAGCTTTCAGCTGCTTCAGTGCATACTCCTTCTCCGGTTTGCTCAGTCGCAGGAATTCAGGAATCTCATCCTTCCCAAGAATGCATACAACTGATTGATCAGTAGTTATTTGTGATATTTTGATTAATTCAGGCTTCATAATTTTAATTAAGATTTTGAAAGGTTGTAAAGTTAAACAAATTATTGATTGTTTAGTTTTCAAACTGTTACCTTTGTCCCATGTGCCATTCGAAGTAATAAGCAAGGATTCTAACCACAAAGGACACGAAGTGCACATAAAGGTTCATGAAGGTAAACACAGGTATATTAATTTGAACAGAAACTCAATCCTTTGTGTTATTTTGTGATATCCTTTGAGCCCTTAGTGGTTAAAAAAACTATAAACGAATCATGATATTGGATGAAATATATGATAAGGCTTTTAATCTAAATCCACTCGATGAAGAAGAGGGGACAGCTCTTTATTATGAAGCCCCGATTGAAGAATTAATGTTTGTTGCTGACAGGCTAAGGCAGATACATGTTCCCGGCAGGAATGTCGGCTGGATCATCGACAGGAATGTGAATATAACCAACATCTGCTTTTCCCAGTGCAGCTTCTGCAACTTCTGCAGGAAAAAAGGATCTCCTGATGCTTATGTAACCACAATTGAAGATTACAGGAAAAAGATAGATGAGCTATATTCCCTCGGCGGCGATCAGATCCTTCTCCAGGGAGGAATGAACCCGGATCTGGGGCTTAGCTTTTATACCGATCTTTTCATGAAGCTGAAGGAGCTTTACCCTATGCTTAAGCTTCATGCTTTAGGGCCGCCGGAAATTGTCTTTCTTGCAAAAAAAGATAAGTCAGGTTTCCGGGATGTTCTCTCAAAACTGGTTAAGGCAGGTCTCGATTCGCTTCCCGGCGCCGGCGCAGAGATATTGTCGGACAGGGTAAGAAAAATAGTTTCACCGACAAAAGCAACATCCGATGAATGGATTGAGGTAATGAGGCAGGCACACAGGCTTAATCTTCCGACATCTGCCACCATGATGTACGGCCATATTGAAACAATAAGCGAAAGGATCAGCCATCTCATCAGGCTCAGGGATCTGCAGGCTGAAAAAGAGAGTGATAATTATGGTTTCATAACCTTCATCCCATGGCCTTTCCAGGATGAAGGAACTCTTTTAAGGGAAAAATCCGGCATTAAAAGCAGCTACACTCCT
>PMIG01000333.1 GCA_003157055.1 Bacteroidales bacterium
CGACCGTATTGGAGGCGGTGACGGGTTCGTGGGCGGAATGCTGTATGCCATACTTAAGGAATGGGAACCGGAAAAATGGATCCAGTTCGGATGGGCTACCGGTGCTCTTGCAACAACAGTTATTACCGATTATGGTCAGCCTGCCGATGAGGAACAGGTCTGGAGCATCTGGAAAGGTAATGCCAGGGTAAGAAGATAAATTGTTTCCCTCAGATACCGCTGATTAAGGCAGATTATTTATCATCAGTGCATATCTGTGAAATCTGCGGGAAAAATAAAAAGCCAGAATTATTCCGGCTTTTTATTTTGTTCCAGTTATTTTTTCTTCCCTGTAAGTTTATGCTTCTTTACAAACTCATCAAGCACTTGAGTCAGATTAGGATCGCCGATCTCCTGAAGGTCATAGTAAACCCTGGTATTGGGCTTCTTAATCTTGATAATCCTGTTCAGGTCTATAGGTGTGGCTATGATGACACTGTCACATTTTGTATTGTTGATCGTTTTCTCCAGGTCATGAAGCTGCTCATCGCCATATCCCATGGCGGGAAGTAATATTCCGATATTCGGATAGAGCCTGAATGTCTCGCTCATTTTCCCTACCGTATATGGACGCGGGTCAACGAGTTCAGCTGCGCCNNCGGATCATCAACTTTAATTGGTGATGCCCCGTCGATGACAATTGCTTTTGGATTCACCTTTTCAATGCTTTCACGGACAATCTGGATAGACTCAGGCGAGGCGCTGTCCATTTTATTGATCACCACCACATCGGCAATACGAAGCGTAACTTCGCCAGGGTAATATCTAAGTTCATGGCCTGCCCTGTGGGGGTCTGTAACTGTAATCATAAGGTCCGGCTTATAGAATGG
The DNA here is from genome assembly GCA_003157055.1 of Bacteroidales bacterium. GTDB lineage: Bacteria > Bacteroidota > Bacteroidia > Bacteroidales > VadinHA17 > LD21. Next base: position 870 of record PMIG01000333.1, read on the forward strand.
AAAATCGTTATTTCCTCCGTCCCAGAGAATAACATCGCAGCCGTCAGGATCTTTTTCTGCTTTCCTGAGAATAGCTTCGTAATCGACTCCTGCATAGATCACATTACCCCTGACAATATGCGGTTCATATTCCTCCATTTCTTCGACTGTGCATTTGTGTTTTTCAAGATCCTTCACAACCGCATAACGCTGCACCTTCTGGGCATTCAGGTCGCCGTACGGCATAGGGTGACGAATTGCTACAACCTTTAATCCTTTAGCCATGAGTATCTCGATAATCCTTCTCGAGGTCTGGCTCTTACCGCATCCTGTGCGGATTGCACCTACGGCAATTACCGGTTTTGTGCTTTTCACCATTGTATCATCAGGGCCGAGAAGAACAAAACTGGCGCCGGCTGCATTTACAATAGCACTGACAGACATTACCCTCTGATATGGTACATCGCTGTATGAAAAAATACAATCATTTACTTTTAATTTCTTTATGAGATCAGGAAGATTTGCTTCGACATAGATCGGAATTCCTTTGGGATNNCCTGAAGTAAGTATTGAAATTGTGAAAATCCCTGCCGGCGGCTCCAATAATGATGACATTTCTTTTGGCCATAAATCCTCCTTGTTTAAAATATTTTATTTTGAATTGAAAGAAATTTCATTTTAAAATGAATCAACAAATGTATAATTTGCATACCGGAATTCCGAGTGTTTAAAAGGATTTTTTTATATACTGTCAAAATGTTCTATCTTTCTGTAAAACAATCATCTAACTTTGTTTTATTGATGATTTGCAACCATGTGTGACAAAATGTTCTCTATAACATAAACAGATATGGCAGATTCTTTGTACTATTATAAATCTATATGAATGTTTTGGCCCACATATACCTTTCCGGTGATTCTGATCAAATAATCATCGGCAACTACATAGGTGATTATGTAAAGGGCCGTGACTACCTGAAATATCCCGAACTTATCAGGAAGGGAATAATACTTCACCGGAACATCGACGGTTTTACTGACAGCCATCCGGTGGTTCACCGCAGCAAAATCTTCTTCTCAAAAAAATACCATAAATATTCAGGTGTTATTACAGATATCATTTACGATCATTTCCTTACCAGGGAGTGGGATTTTTTTTCGCGCCGCCCACTTGAAAGTGTGACGTATAATTTTTACAGGGCCCTGGTGAACAACTACGAGATACTGCCCGATAACGTCAGGGAAATGATGCCATTTTTTATTATCAACAACTGGATAGAATCTTACCAGACATTGAACGGTATCCGGCATGTGCTAAGGACACTCAGTAAAAGGACCACTCTTCCTAATGAGACCAGCTTTGCCATGCATGCTCTTAAGAAAAACTATTCCTCTCTCCAGGAAGATTTTATGGAATTTTTTCCGCAGCTTATCGATTATGTGGAAAGGGATTTCGGCATAGAGATTTCGCATAGGATCACTATCCCGTTCTGATCATGCAAGGTACTCAGTCCTGCCGGCATCAAGCCTGAGAAAAATAAACAGCAGCAGGGTGAATCCCCAGAGGGAGCTTCCCCCGTAGCTGAAAAATGGAAGAGGAATACCGATAACCGGTACCAGACCAATTGCCATTCCGATATTAATGAAGAAATGTGTAAAAAGTATGCTTGCTACTCCATAACCATAAATCCTTGAGAAATTCGATCGCTGACGCTCTGCAAGTATTATCAGCCTGATGAGAAGGAAAACATACAATCCGATCACAACTGAAGATCCGAGAAAACCCCATTCTTCACCGACAGTGCAAAAAATAAAATCAGTACTCTGAGCAGGCACAAATTTGAATTTAGTCTGGGTGCCCTGGAGATAACCCTTCCCCTTGAATCCTCCGGAACCAACTGAAATTATAGACTGGTTTACATTATATCCTGTTCCATGAGTGTCGGTTTTAAAACCCAGCAAAATTTCAATCCTTTCCCTCTGATGGGGTTTAAGTAGGTGATTATATGCAATATCGACTGAATTGATGTAAAGTATGCTTCCAGCAAGAAAGAGATAGATAACAAAAATGGTAATTGCTTTTTTAGTATAAAAATAATACGCGTAGGCAATCCCTGAAAGCAGCAGGGTTATTACCAGGATGGTCTTATCGCCAAGTGATTTAATGACAAAATAATTTAGCATATACAATATCCCACCGATAAAGAGCATCATAACCAGCCCCGTAAGCAAGAGTTTCCATTTTCTTGTTGAAAACCAGGCCAGCAGAAATGCTAATGCAATAAGTATGATCTCGAGATAGACGTTATTAAACAGGCGAGTAAGGAAGAAAAGCAACACCATCAATAATCCCGAAACAAAAATGAAGGGGCTCATTCCTTCTCTGAAGAGCACGATAAAAAAAGAAAAGAAAACAATTGTGGAACCAAGATCAGGTTGAAGGGCAGTGAGGAGTGCCGGGAAAAGAATTATAGCAACGGCTGCAACAATGACATTCAGCTTTGTTAGATCATTTCTGCGGTTATTAAGAAAACTTGCCAGGGCAAGTGCAGTTCCGAANNGCACCGTTAATATCCTTGCCTAAAACCAGTACCAGAATTAGAAGAAGCATCGTTATGGCATAAATGAACCATGCAAAAAAGAGATAAAACCTGCTGTCTACGATCATGATAAAAATAGCCAGCACAATGGTTGCCATTATCCATATGAACTGTTTCCCATATCTCTGGGTGAAGTCGAAGATTTCCTGGTGTTCATCATTATATACGGCTGCATAAATATTGAACCAGCCCATGACGATCATAAGCAGGAAAATAAGAACTGTTGTCTTATCAATCCCCCTCCAGATTTGTACGCTGCTTCTCAATTTTCGGTTCAGTAAGTTTGTGGATCAGGTTCAGCTCGAGCATTCTCTGCTCCATTGGTTTGTTTGTAATTCTTCGTTTCAGATACTTTTCAATCATCAGGCTGGCAACGGGGGCAGCATAGGTTGCCCCGAATCCTGAATTTTCAACGTAGACTGCGATGGCAATTTTTGGATGATCTTTGGGCGCAAATGCAATAAAAACTGAGTGATCGTCGCCATGAGGGTTCTGAGCTGTCCCCGTTTTCCCGCAGACTATTATACTATCAAGTGCCGCCACTCTTGCTGTTCCTTCTTTGACGGCTGCTTCCATTCCTTTGACAATTTCTTCAAAATTTACCGAATCAATACTTATCGAGTGCTTAACCGTAAATCTTGGGTCAATTCTGTGATCAGCGCCTATCGACTTAACAATATGAGGGGTATAATAGTAACCTCTGTTTGCAATTGCAGCAGTCATGTTTGCCATTTGGAGAGGAGTAGTACCTATTTCGCCCTGCCCTATAGCCATGGAGATTACCGTTAGCGCCTTCCACCCACCTTTGTGATATAATTTGTCGAAATATGATGAAGAAGGAATTACGCCGTTAAGCTCATTTGGAAATTCCGATCCGAGCTTCTTGCCGAAACCGAACTCATTCAGGTAGGATTTCCATTTGTCAAATGCTTCGGAAATCGAACCGTAATCCGGATTTTCAAGGATCCTTCTATATGTCTGGCAGAAGTATGAGTTACATGAATTTGCAATAGCATCTACCAGATCAAGAGGTGAACGGTGTGAATGACATCTTACTGTAATCGATCCGGCATGGTAACCGTTGCTGCACCCGAACTCTGTTGAAGGAACAATAACTTTCTCCTGAAGACCTATTAGCCCGTTAATTGGTTTAAATGTTGACCCAGGAGGGTAAGATGCCATAAATGCCCTGTTAAACAGTGGCTTATAAATTGAATCTGACTGCAGTCTGGCAAAGTTTTCAGATCGGACGCGGCCTACCAGCAGCCCGGGGTCATAATTGGGAGAAGAGACAAGCGCAAGTATCTCTCCGGACTCCGGCTCAATGGCAACTATGCTGCCTGTCTTATTCTGCATCAGTTTTTCACCGTACTCCTGAAGATCAAGGTCGATACCTGAGATGATATCCGAGCCATGCTCGGCAACAGTATCCATCTCCCCTTTTGCATACGATCCCTTTAAGCGGCTGTAAACATCGACCATGAAAATTTTAACGCCACGCTTCCCCCTGAGATCCTTTTCATAGGCTTCTTCAATCCCAAGCTTTCCAATATAGTCGCCGGTTTTATAGTACGGGTCCTTTTTTACCAGGGCTTCATCAACCTCGCTGACATATCCAAGCAGATGAGCAGCTACAGGACGCGAATACTTTCGCAGTGTCCTGGGCTGAACATAAAAGCCAGGATATGTAAATAACTTCTCCTGGAATTTTGCATATGTCTCCATTGAAATCTGCTTCAGAAAGACTGACGGTGCTCTCCGGGAATAAATCTTTGCCGCTTTCATTCTTTCCCTGAACACCTCGATTGAAATTCCCAGATCGTTGCAAAAAGTCATAGTATCGAGTTTTGCTGTCTGGGAAGGAACGACCATCAGGTCATAGGCTGCCTGGTTGGAAACGATAAGATTACCATATCGGTCATAAATCAAACCGCGGGCAGGGTATTGAGTGACATACCTTAAAACATTGTTATCGGCAGATAATCTGTAGGTATCCTTGACAACCTGAATGATAAACAGCCTTATAATCAATGCTACACCAGCAATGATTATAAGTCCCATTACCATGTATTTCCGATTAACGAATGCATCCTTCATGGCCGTTTACTTTCCTTTCCTGATGTATTCAAGCAGAATAATAAAGGTAATTGAAAAAGCAGAACTCATGAATACCCTCAATAAAGTGCGGAAGAAGTCGGCAAACCTGAAAACTTCGAGGTAAAATAATGCGGTATGATGGATAAGAATAATAAATGATGTATATATCAGGAACCATCTAAGACCGTAAATTAACATTGAGGGATCGGCGCCGGGTTCATATCCGTCACGGGGAGAGATGATCCTTAGTGCGTAAGGTCGCACGAAACCGGCGAGAACAGTTGCAGAAGTATGCATGCCGGGCGAACCACAGAATATATCCATTACTGCTCCCGTGCCAAAAGAAATAAGCAGCAGAAGCCAGGAAGGTATTTCAACCGGCAGCAGGAGAATGAACATGACATATATATACGGATTTATATATCCTCCGAACCGTATATTATCAAATACCAGAACCTGCAGGAGGATCAGCAAAACAAAGATCAGGCTGAATCTTAATATCCTGTTGATCATTGAAATTGTTTTTCAAGTTCAAGTTGTTCCATCTTCTTCATGTTGCCAATGACTGATACAAAATGAAGTTTTTTAAAATCTGTCTTCAGGAAAACCCTTATTTTATAAAAATCGCCACCTGATTTCTCAAATCCGCTTACTGTTCCGATCATGATTCCTTCGGGGAATATGGCTGAATAACCTGTTGTTTCGACAGTATCTCCAATTCCAAAGGTAACATGCTGGGGTATTTCACTCAATACAGCGTACTTATATTCTTTCCCATCCCAGCCCAGCGATCCGAAATATCCGTTTGATTTGAGCCTGGCACTCACTTTAAAATCAAGGTTCAGTAATGACATGGCTATCGAGTAATTCCGTGAGCAGCCCACAATTACACCTGCAACTCCCGCATCTGAAGAAACAGCCATCTCGACGGCCATTCCCTGTCTGCTTCCTTTATTCAGTGTGAAGAAATTCTTCTGACGCGTTATGGAATTATCTATGACCTCAGCTGAAGTGAACTGGTATTGCTGTTTATAATTTGTATCAGAGACGGGTATAAACTGCAGATTCTCCTTAGTCCTGAGTAGGTAGACGTTGTTTTTGAGGTTAGAGTTTTCATATGCGAGAGCCTGGTTTATATCGCGGAGATGAAAATAATTCCTGGCATTGCTGATTCTCTCATCAATACCTTTGGTTAATCCCCTGACCCCTTTTACAATTTGTGTATTATGATAAGTGTTTCCAGTTGTTAGCAAATAGAATGAAATCCCTTCAAGTATAAGAAAGATAATAAGGTTGTTATACTTCGCCAGAAAATTAAGAAGGTTTCTCATTCATATCCGCAATTATCTCATTAGGAATGGGAACTTATCCACATTCTTAAGCGCAACACCGGTCCCACGTGCAACTGAATGGAGCGGATCTTCAACTACGTTGAATTTAATATTTATTTTATCAGTAAGCCTTTTATCCAGACCCCTTAAAAGAGCGCCGCCGCCAGCCATATAGATCCCCTTGTTTACAATATCTGCGTAAAGCTCGGGAGGCGTCTGCTCTAGAACATTAAGAATGGCAGCCTCAACTTTTGATAATGACTTATCGAGGCAATATGCAATTTCCTNNCCTCATATAAGCCTGAATATCAGCCGTAAATCCATCGCCGGCTATTCTTATTGACTTATTGCAGACGATTCCGCCAAGGGCTATGACAGCAATTTCTGTTGTACCTCCACCGATATCAATTACCATGCATCCCTCGGGTGCTTCAACATCAAGGCCTATACCTATTGCAGCTGCCATAGGTTCATAGATCATGTATACATCCCGTCCGCCCGCATGTTCAGATGAGTCACGCACTGCACGGATCTCAACCTCGGTACTTCCGGAGGGTATGCAAACGACCATTTTAAGTGATGGAGAAAAAAGCTGAGGACCCTTGTTTATCAGTTTTATCATTCCCCTTATCATCAGCTCGGCAGCNNTGCCTGGCTGCTTCACCTATTGCTATAAGCTTACCTGTGTTCTTGTCAATTGCAACAATTGAAGGTTCATCTACTACTATCTTATCATTATGAATAATAATCGTATTAGCTGTCCCAAGGTCAATAGCAATCTCCTGCGTTAAAAATGAAAATAGTCCCATCGGATGAGATAAATTTAATTATAGTTAATGTTTAAAATGTCTTACTCCTGTAAATACCATTGAGATTCCGTTTGCTGAGCAATAATCAATCGATTCTTTGTCCCGTACTGATCCCCCCGGCTGTACAATTGCAGTGACCCCGGCTTTGTGAGCGATCTCAACACAATCACCAAACGGGAAAAAAGCATCAGATGCCATAACCGCGCCGTTAAGATCAAAGCCGAACGATCTAGCCTTTTCAATAGCCTGCCTGAGTGAATCAACTCTCGATGTCTGGCCGATGCCGCTTGCACAGAGCTGAAGGTTCTTTGCAAGTACAATCGCATTGGATTTACTGTGCTTTACTATTTTGTTTGCAAAAACAAGGTCATCTGTTTCAGTCAGTTCAGGAATTCTCTGAGTGACCGGTCTCATATCTGCACCTGATTCGGTGTGGGTATCGCGTTCCTGCCAGAGAACGCCGTTCAGCAGTGACCTGAAACTGTAAGTTGCTTTAAAAGTCTCCTTCCTCCGCAGGATAATCCTGTTCTTCTTCTGCTTCAGAATATCAAGTGCCTTTTCTGAATATTGAGGAGCTATGATTATTTCGA
>PMIG01000202.1 GCA_003157055.1 Bacteroidales bacterium
ATCCCGAAAGATTCTCGCATATCACAAGGGGTGGGAATATTAGTGATGTGATGAATGGAATAAATGCAGCAAAGGGTGCCGGGCTTTTGCCCGTCAAAATAAATTGTGTCATAATTGATTCGCCGGAAGAAGAAGATGCCAGGAGTGTTACCCGATATTGCCTGGATAATAACTTGGAAATAAGGTATATACGCCAGATGGACCTTGTAAGGGGACATTTTTCCACAATTGTTGGCGGCATCGGGGGTAATTGTGCATTATGCAACAGGTTAAGACTGACATCGGACGGTAAGCTGAAGCCATGCCTTTTCAACGATATCTCATTTGATATCAGGGAAATGGGCTATGATGAGGCAATTAAGAAAGCTGTTGCCTTCAAACCGGAAAGCGGATCGAATAACTTATCAGGAGAATTTTATAATATAGGAGGTTGAAAATAATGAAAAAACTGACACATACCGATAATCATGGAAAGGCTGTCATGGTTGATATAGGAGAAAAAATCATCCAGGCAAGGATAGCAAGGGCTTCGGGTCATATGAAACTTGCACCTGAAACAATCAGGTTAATCGAAGAAAATCAACTTAAAAAAGGAGATGTCCTTACAGTGGCCCAGGTTGCCGGTATCAATGCTGCCAAGCAAACCTCATCCCTGATCCCGCTTTGCCATAACATATCGATTGAAAGCGTTTCTGTCAGTCTGGCTATAGATAAAACCGGTGTTAAGGCAGTATCCGAAGTAAAGTGCACCGGAAAAACCGGAGTGGAAATGGAAGCACTTATATCTGTTTCAATTGCACTTCTTACCGTATATGATATGTGCAAGGCGGTGGATAAGAACATGAGAATTGATTACACTGAACTAATTGAAAAGATAAAAAAATGAATCTGCCTCCAAAATTCGAAGTGCTTGTAATTACTCTCAGCGACAGGGCTTACCGGGGTGAATATGAAGATTTAAGCGGACCTCTGGTCAAGAAGAGAATTTCAGAGTATTTTGAAACAACGGAATGGAGCTTCAGCATAAATATGACATTGATCCCCGATGACTCCTCAATGCTCAGGGAGGTGCTGGAAAATGCATCGTCCATTTATGAAATCATAATAACAACCGGCGGAACAGGTATCGGTCCACGCGATATTACAGTTGATACCGTTAAGCCTATGCTTTTAAAGGAGATCCCGGGCATCATGGAGATGATCAGAGTGAAATACGGGATGGATAAGCCTAATGCCCTGCTCAGCAGAAGTGTGGCAGGAATTATAGGAAAGTCACTTATCTATACTCTTCCGGGTTCTGTGAGGGCAGTTGATGAATATATGGATGAGATAGTTAAAACACTTACTCATACCATAATGATGCAGCATGGCATCGATAAACATGGTAATCAATANNGGATTTCTGAAATAGACTATTACCATATAATCGTTTTCAGTCTCGTAATGGCTTCCTTCAAACTTTGAGGCAACTCCGTCTGATTCGCCATTCTTAAGAAATACATATTCATAGTTGTACCACCCCTGCTTTAACAGCATGGTGCACTCGTACTGGTTTAATTCAGGATTGAACTTCATGAGGTTATTCATGTCGAAAAGCCAGTTGTTGAGATTACCGGAAACATACATTTGCCCTCCTGCGATCGGGGACGATGATGGAAGCGTGAAAAAGACATTCACATAATCAGCATCAGTTTCCGGATCCTTGCCTTGCTGTGAAGCTATGTAATACCTGCCATTGAAATCCTTCCAGTAAAAGTATGGCTTGAACTCCCTGTTTTCCGATGGCTTAAGAAAAACATTATAGTAAGGTGCACTAAAATCGATCCTGCTGATATACTCTGAAATATACCTGATGCTTTTTATGTCGAAGTACCTGAATTCATTACCTCCCATGAAAATGTTCTTTTGTGATAATGAACTGAATTTGACTTCATTGTTGCCAAAGTATTCCGGCTTCAGATTCTTTTTTGCGTTGTTCCATCGGCCGTTCTGAAGCACGAAAAAATAAATATCCTTGTAGGGGTCAGGGACATTTATTCCGTTAAGTCCGACTGTAAAATCTACCTGCTGTCTGGCGTTGTCGCCGGTGGTAAGCTGCGGCCGGTGCATGTCCATCGTTACATTTACGGCATCTTCACTCACAATGAAGCGCATAGTCAGGACCGGCTTTTCAGACTCATTGAAGGGATAGACATAAATGATATAGTTTCCGGAAACAGTGAATTTTACCCTGTCATTGGGAAATGAGACCTTATAATGAAAGTAATCGACAGTTGTGTTGAATGAGGGGTTATAATCATCTATGGGATTCTCATAAAATCCTTCGAGATAATCGTTTGGCAATATGTCTGACTTTTTCCAGTCCTTGTCGCAATGGATAAATGAATAATAGAACGTTTCAGCCTGGTTATCAAGAAGATCAAAGTGCAAATCAATCTTCTCATCGCTGTTCAGCTTCATGGCTGGAAACGACAGATTCCATCCTTCCTTGTAAAGCTGTACGGTTTTAATCTTGTTGCTGAATACTTTATCGCTATATGTAATTGTATCCGGTTCGCTTCCTGACAAGATTCTGACAGGAAAAATTAATATGATAGATAGGAGAAATATTCTTCTCATGATTTTGTTTATAGAAATGTACCTGCAAAAATAGTGCAATTCTGTAATATGTACATTGCAGAATATTTTTATCGGCATAAGCTGAATGTCTGAAAGTTCTTTTAACATCAACCAAAACCAATGGTCTGTTATTGTTTTTTTATCTTATTTTTGGATGATATATGAGAATTAAGTTACAAACATGCCTGTTGTTTTTATTCCTGATTATTGCCGGTTGCAGTAATAATAAGAATGATTATGCAACAATTACCGGGTTTGCCCAGGGATCAACCTACAGCATGATTATTGAGAATTCAATGCATCTCGATCCTTCAGCTGTCAACAAAAAGGTAGAGGAGATACTTCATGCATTCGATATGTCACTTTCGCTCTATATTGATTCATCAATTGTATCGAGGATAAACAGGAATGATACTGTTACCTGCGATTCATTTTTTACAGATAATTTTGAAAAATCAAGAAAGGTATGGCAACTGACCGGGGGAGCGTTCGACGTAACCGTTGCGCCTCTCGTAAGGGCATGGGGATTCGGTCCTGATGGTCATAAAAACATCTCCGATATAAAGCGTGACTCGCTTCTGAAGCTTGTCGGTATGGAGAAGGTTGAACTCCGCGACGGGAAGGTTATTAAAACTGATCCACGGATAAGTCTGGATTTCAATGCAATAGCGCAGGGATATTCGGTTGATGTTATTTGCAGATATTTTGATGGTCTTGGCATTAAGAGCTACTGCGTAGAAATTGGAGGCGAGGTAAGGGTAAAGGGCAAAAAAGCCGGCAAGCCATGGAGGATAGGAATTGATAAGCCTGTTGATGACAATATGATTCCCGGGAGTGACCTTGAAGCTATCGTGAGATTGAACGACAGAGCCCTTTCGACTTCCGGAAATTACAGGAAGTTTTATATTGAAAATGGCATCAAGTACTCCCATGAAATAGATCCAAAAACAGGTAACCCGGCAAGAAATACTCTTTTGAGCGCTTCTGTCTTTGCCGATGAGTGTGCAATAGCTGACGGCATTGCAACCGCCTTCATGGTAATTGGAAAAGATAAAACAATAGAGTTTCTTGCTCTTCACCCCGAGTACGAAGGATACCTCATTTATTCTGATGAAAGCGGCAATTTTAAAACATGGACTTCAGAAAAACTGAAAAGATTAATCTCGGAATCCGGAAATAAATAGTCTCTATTCAACCGTCTTGCTCCTTCCGTTAAATCTTATTTTTTATATGACTATCGNNTAATAATAGAACAATATGACTATCGGGTATCAATAATAAAACAAATATTGTGCTTGGAAATCAATATAAGCATGTTATTGATTACCGATACTTATAATTTTTTAAACAACTGTATGAATTAATTGTTTATTGATTAAAAAATATAAGATATCACTGGATTTATGAGCAATATCAGACTAAACAGGGAAGTAATTCTTTCCGATTTCAGGCTGGCCAATCTTAGCCGTAACCTTAGCATTATTGGCAGAAGGGAAGTACTATCCGGGAAAGCCAAATTCGGGATATTCGGAGACGGTAAGGAAATAATTCAGATCGCGCTTGCAAAACAGTTCAGGGATGGCGATTGGCGTTCAGGATATTATAGGGATCAGAC
>PMIG01000371.1 GCA_003157055.1 Bacteroidales bacterium
ACCAACTGAGCTACTGAGGAATTTATTAAAAATGCCATTTTTTATTAGTGTGCCAAAAATAAGGGCTTTTAGTGAATTTAACAATATCTTTAGTGAAAATATTTATAATGAAGCAGATTCTTGGTATAGGAAATGCCCTCGTTGATGTGATGACCATCATTCCCGATGATTCTGTTCTTGAGAAATTCGGATTGCTCCGAGGCAGCATGCAGCTTGTTGACGGGGACAAATCACTGGCAATAAAACAAGGAACATCGGCTTATAAAAGAACACTTTCTTCCGGCGGTTCTGCTGCAAATACAATTCACGGCCTTGCAATGCTTAAGGCAAATGCAGGATTTATAGGATCTGTTGGAAAAGATGAGATGGGCAATTTTTTCGAAAAGGATATGAAAAGCGCGGGGACCAGAACAATTCTTTTCCGTCGCAACTCTGTTACAGGTACAGCTGTTGCCCTGATTTCTCCTGATTCGGAACGGACTTTTGCGACACATCTTGGAGCTGCCATTGAACTTGGGCAGGATGACCTTAAAAAGGAAGATTTCAAACCTTATAATATTCTTTACCTTGAAGGCTATCTGATCTACGACAAATCACTGGTGGAAAAAGCCTGCATCCTTGCCAAAGAAAATTATATGGAAATTGCACTCGATCTCTCCAGCTTTAATGTGGTTGAGGCAAAGCTTGATGATTTTAAAGATATACTGCGCAAATATGTCGATATCGTATTTGCCAATGAAGAAGAAGCCAGGGCTTTTACAGGACTGGATCCGGAAATGGCCCTAAAGGAATTAGGGCATCAATGTTGCGTTGCGATAGTAAAAGCCGGGAAGGAAGGCTCCTTCATTATGCGAGGGGATGAATTTATTAAGGTTGAATCGCTTCCAGTAAAAAGCCTGGACACTACCGGAGCAGGAGATCTGTATGCGGCAGGATTCCTGTATGGCTACGCAAATGACCTTCCCCTTGAAAAATGCGGAGTCTTAGGGACTATTCTTGCAGGTAACGTTATTGAAACTGTTGGAGCAAAGATCATCGAAGCAAAATGGGAGAATATCCGGAATCAGGTATTTGCAATTGTTGAAGAATAGATATTATTCACCATTGACTAAACACAAATGCAGTTTTTCCCATTAGCCTGATTATTCGGGGAAATGTTCAGGACTGAAATTTTAATCATATCTTTAACTAAGTAAATTTCAAATACCTGTTTTTCGGGAATTATAAATCTTCTTTAATTTTTCTTAAAATAGTCATCATGATAACAAAGCCTGTTCTATTCATTACTATTGCGACCATTCTCTTTTTGAGCGGATGTGCGCCTAAGCAATCCTTTGATTTAAAAATGACTATTGAACCTCTGTCGGGAATTTATACTGAAAAAATTTTCAATTTTGGAGAGACCGGCAATATCATAACAAAGAGATTGATCAATTTAGGTATCGACAGTGAAAATATAGATCTCAGGACTTTTACGGACAAGATGATTCTCACAGTTGTTAAAATTGATACCGCAAAGACAGAGATTATTGAAAAGCTTATTACCATTCCGGGTAAAATTGAATTCTGGGAGACCTATGAAAACAGTGAGATTCTGCCATTTCTTTTGCAAGCAAATATCCGACTGGGGGAAATGAAGGTAAATGTTGCAAATGTTATTGAGGAAAAGACAAAAGAGACAATTACCGTCGATACATCGCTTAAGGAGAAATCTGAAATCACTGATCTTATAAATGCTGATACTACAGGAGATGCATCTGCGAAAGAATATAAAATAAATAATCCTCTTTTCGCCATCCTTATTCCCAGGGTCGATGCAAATAGCCAGCCTCTTCCATCTTGCCTGATCGGACTGGTTGCCTTAAAAGACACTGCAAAGGTAAACAGGTACCTGGGGATGAAGGAATTAAAATACATTTTTCCGCGAGACCTCAGATTTTACTGGAGTCATAGCCCTTATAAATATGATGAGACACAAACTTTATTTGAGCTTCACGCAATCAAAGCTACTTCCCTCCTTGGGAATGCTCCTCTCAGCGGAGATGTAATTGTCTCAGCTAAAGCAATAACGAGTAAGAACGGACCGGATGTCAGACTTGATCTTTCAATGAATCATGAAGGAGCGATGAAATGGGGAAATATTACCAAAGAAAACATTAATCGCTGTATTGCAGTTGTGATAGATGGCTATGTCCGTTCTTATCCGAGGGTCATGAATGAGATTACAAGTGGCAATACCGAAATTACCGGAAATTTTTCATTGGCTGAAGCCCGGTATCTTTCGGCTATCTTAAGTTCAGGAAGTGAAATTCCGCCTTTTAAGCTTCAGGTTACCGGGAAACAGGTTTTGCAGCATAAATAAGATCATTAGTACTTCGGCAATGCGAATCCGTTGTTATACTGCGGGATTATCAGCTTATTTGCTGCTGATGATGTAAACTGCTGCTTCTCATTATTCCATGATACCTTCTCACCTGTTCTGTATGCTATATTTCCCATCTGGGCAACAAGCGCAACATTTCGTCCTACATCAATCCCGGCATTAAGTTTCTGCGGGGTGTTGTTTTTCAGGCAGTCGAGGTAATTTCTTACATGGATGTCAAGCCCGACCCCGACATTTTTCTGAACGGGGACAGCTTCTATCTTTTGTTTTTCAGGGATCACTTCCCATCCGTTTCTGTCAAGAACAAGGGTGCCGTTCTCACCGGTATATGCCATTCCGTGAGGTCTGCTCCAGTTGCCTAGGCCTATGCCGATAGTATGTTCCCATATCATGGTGAAATCCTTAAAGTCGTATACGGCAGTCATAGTGTCAGGAGTCACCATATCGTCATCCGGGAACGCATATTTTCCTCCAATGGCCATCACTGATTCCGGGATCGATTTATTCATTCCATAAAGGATATAATCGATCAGGTGGACACCCCAGTCGGTCATCAGACCATTGCCATACTCCCAGTACCATCTCCATGTAAAGTGGAATCTGTTTATATTGAAAGGCCTTTTTGGTGCCGGCCCAAGCCACATGTTATAATCGACACCATTGGGAACCGGTGAATCAGGAACTTTTGGAACTGCTCCCTTCCAGTCAACAAACGACCATGCCTTGCAGACGCGTATCCGTCCAAGCTTGCCTGATCTCAGGTACTTGACAGCATCGACAAAATGAGGCTGGCTTCTCTGCCACTGGCCGACCTGAACAATTTTCCCGGACTTTTTGACGGCCTTGTGCATTATGTTTATCTCAGCTATTGAATTGCCGATAGGTTTTTCGACATATGCATGCTTGCCTGCTTCGAGAGAGTTGCATAAAATAAGGCAATGCCAGTGATCAGGAGTCCCTATGATTACGGCATCGATATCCTTGTTCTCAAGCATTTTGCGGTAATCGACATATAGCTTTGGTTTTGGTCGTCCCATTTTTACAATGTCGTCTGTGCACCTGTTCAGAACATTCCGGTCAACATCGCATAAGGCGACACATTCCACGTCGGGGTTACTTAGGAATGACGAAAGATCGCTCCATC
Source organism: Bacteroidales bacterium (assembly GCA_003157055.1). GTDB lineage: Bacteria > Bacteroidota > Bacteroidia > Bacteroidales > VadinHA17 > LD21. The sequence continues at coordinate 3,528 of PMIG01000371.1, forward strand.
CCATGCTATTTCCACCAACGAGGGCCACTTGAATTTTATCGGAAGGGGCAATATTCATTCTAGCTTTGGAAAGTGCATCAATCGAAAGCATTGAACCGGCTGCCAGTACAGATGCCGTTTTTATAAAATTTCTGCGAGTGGAGGTCATATGTGTTTTATTAAAGCACCGAAAGGTAATATTTAAATAAATAATCCCCGGACATTGGAATATTAAAAAATATTAAAAACCCCCTCACTCCTGCAAACCAGAAATGAAGGGGGTTGAATAAGTTGTGTATTCTATATGCCTATTGAGCAGGTTTGAAGATAAGGTCGACAACATCAGCTTTCCTGAACATCTGCCCTGAAAGTTTTTTGATGTCATTGACGGTAAAGGATTTTAAGATATCCTCATAGTTCTTTGGATCATTTGAGTTGATACCATAGCTGTAATACCTGTTGAGAGTGCTGACCCAGTAAGAGTTATGCATTTTGTTTTCCTCGCGGTTCTTAAGAAGGTTATTCACTGTCTTATCGAGGTTCACCTTGCTTGGCCCTTCCTGAACGAGGCTGTCGATCTGCTGGTAAATGATTGCTTTGAGATCATTGGCGCGAACAGGATTACAATCGAAAGTAATAGTTCCCTCTGCTTTTTGTTCAGGTCTTTTAACCCCGGAAATGCCTATCCGAACACCATATGTGCCTCCCTGGTCTTCCCTGACTTTTTCAGTATAAACAAGATCAAGGATTCCCTGAATGACCTGTAACCCAAGATAGTTATAGGGATTATATTTCATATTGGAAGATAAAGAAATATAAACAGTCGATTTCGGAGTTGTGAGAGGCATGCTTATCTCTTTGGTAATTTTCCCTTTGGGCTGGTTTACCTTTCTGTCGATCCAGGTCTCCTTGCGATTCGAAACGGGGAGAGAACCAATGTATTTTTCGACCATCGGAAGTACTACTTCTTTTTCAACGTTTCCCACAATGAAGAATGTGAATTCGTCAGCTCCATGAAACCTGTCATTATATACTTTCTGAACCTGTTCCATTGTTATCTTGGAAATATTATCCTTGGTAAGAATAGTTGTCCTCGGATTATATCCTGTTGTGATAAGTGAGACGCTGTCACTTTTTATTTTTTCGGGGTTCTTTTCCTGACTCCCTATCATAGCTGCAAACCTTCCGATTATAGAATTGTGAGCCTCCTGGTCAAATCTTGGTTTTGCCAGCTTGAGATAAAGAAGCTGCATCATGGTTTCGAAATCTTTGGGAGTAGAAGAGCCGCTTACATTTTCAGTAACCTCTCCAAGGGAAAGGGAAACCGTGGCTTTTTTCCCAGAAAGCATTTTCTGAAGAGTAATGTTATCATAATCACCCGCACCGTACATGCCTATTATCGATGGCATGAGCATACCAGGCAGCACAAGGTCATTATCAAGCTTTGACAGTCCGCCGAAGCTGAACCCGGATAGAATGATATTATCCTTTTCATAATCAGCCTTCCTGTACACAACTTTCACATTGTTTGCCAATGTCCATTCAACAGCATCAAATTGAGGCAGAACAACAGTTTTAACAACGGCAGATCCTTTTAGCTCTTCTGAAACAAGAGAAGTACCCGTTGCCTTGTCTTCATAAGGAGTAAGCTTTGCAGTGCTGACTCTGTTAATGATGTCCCTTGCTTCCGTTTCAGAAAGATGCTTTGTATCATCAGCCTCAAGACCCTGCACCACAATTGTCCTGTTTTCATCGGTCATCAGTTCCCTGAATTTTGCCGTGATCTCATCTGCTGTGATACCGTCCATTACCTGTTTGAAAAACTCCAGATCAAAGTCAGCATTTGTCAGAGGTTCGCCTGTAAGAAAATTTTGAGTTATCCATGAAGCGTAAGTATCATTTGATATCTTATCTTTCTGCTTGAAAGTGTTTTCAAGGTTTGACAGGTTTCTTGCCTTAGCCCTGTCGAGCTCGGCTTTTCCGAACCCAAAAACCCTCGCTCTCTGAGCTTCCGTATAAATTGCCTCAAGGGCAACGGCCTCCTCATTTTTGCGGGCATTTGCATAAATTGTGAATGCATCATATTTTCTGGGAATATAGCTTCCTGCATATACTGAACCAGTGACGAAAGGAGGNNCAAAGGAGGATTGGGCTTCTGAAGCAGCTCACTTATTCTGACATTCATCATTGAGTTCATAAGTGAAATTATATATGAGTCCCGCAGATACTTCAGGTTTCTGCCTTCCGCAGGGATGTTCTTATAAAGGGAGATGACTGAAACCGAATTCTGGGGAGCCTCCTTATCGGTGGCAAGAACATAATATGTATCCTTATGCGAAGGGACATCAGGGAAAAAGCGCACAGAAGGGTTTTCTGCCGCAGGGATTTTTGAAAAAAGATCCTTGATCCTGCTCTCAACTTCATCAACATTTATATCGCCGACAACAGCGATTGCCTGCAGGTCGGGACGATACCATTGATGGTAATAATCTCTTAATGTGTTATATGCAAATGATTTAACGATTTCAGGATCGCCGATGACATCCCTTTTTGCATAT
>PMIG01000140.1 GCA_003157055.1 Bacteroidales bacterium
CCTATTTTTATAGGGCATAAAGTATTTTTTATATGTTTTATGTGTATTACCCCATCTTATTATAGGGGGTTAGCTATTTTATTTATATTTTTATAAATTACAAGACATAGTCCATAAAAAAAGCACTCATAGTGAGTGCCCGCCATTCCCTAAACCTGGAGGAAATGATCCTGAAATAAACTTAACTACCGGCTGGACAACCGGGTTTCATAAAAGTACTTATTTGGAGAAAAAAGACTAAAGGAAATTCCGATCCAGGAATTCCTGGAATTTTTCCTTATACTGGTCGCTTACCGGGATATATGTCTTTCCAAAAACAATCCTGCTTCTCTCTATTGTATCGATCTTCNNGACCTGTGCACTCTCATAAATCTCGATTCAGGTAGTTTTGATTCTATAAGCTTTAACGTTGAAATGGAAAGTACCGGTTTGGGAATATTTTGAACATATACTTTGACATAATCCTTCAGTCCTTCTATATAGAGTATATCATTGAAGTTGATCCTTTTTATTTTATAATCCGATTTCAGAAACAGGAACTCATCGTTAGCCTCGACTTTCTGCAAAGAGTTCTGTTCAAGCCGGATCAACTTCAGTGCTTTCTGAACAGATGCGAGGAACTCCTCATAACTGAATGGTTTAAGCAGGTAATCGACCACTTCAAGTTTATATCCCTCAAGAGCGTATTTTTCAAATGCAGTAGTGAAAATAACCTTCGGCCCCTTTTCTATAATTCGTGTAAAATCAATCCCCGAGAGATCAGGCATCTGGATATCAACAAAAATAAGGTCAACCTGATTATTTGCCAGAAACTCGGAAGCATCAAGCGGATTATCGAATTTTCCGGCAAGCTTCAAACCCGGAGTTTTTTCAATATAACCCGAAACAAGTTGCAGGGCCAGAGGCTCGTCATCAATTGCAATAACTGTGATCATTATGCAAAATTTATATATAGAAGCACTTCAAATGCATTTTCTGATCTGCTTATCTTTAAATCATGTTTCCCCGGGAAAAGCAGGTTGAGTCGTTTACTTAGGTTTTCAAGTCCAATACCGGGAGGATGTCCGATACCATTTTCCTCTTTTATCTTAGCCATGCTGTTGACACACCTGAAAGTTATTGAATCCTTTGCTGTCAGCATGCTGATTTCAATATAGGAGTTTCCCCTGGAGCTTATCCCGTGCTTGAAGGCATTCTCAATAAGTGAAATGAACAGCAAAGGAGGAATGCCTCTGTTTTCATAATTCTCCGGGAATGATACTTTGAGGTCAACCTTATCGCTCATCCGCAGCTTCATGAGATCAATGTAATTATTCATAAATTCGATCTCCCGGCTCAAAGGCGAATTACCGGTCTCAGACTCATAAAGCAGATATCGCATCATCCTGGAAAGCTTCAGGACTGCTTTTTGCGAATCCCCGGCATTGATATCAATAAGTGAGTATATATTATTAAGCGTATTAAAAAAGAAGTGCGGGCTTATCTGATTCTTCAGGAATGCGAGTTCTGAATTCAGCTTTTCCTTTTCAAGCTCCTTCTTTACCTCGTCGTATTTTGACTGGCGTTCCAGAACTTTCATCCCCAGCGAAAAGAATACAAGGAAGATCGAATTGATTGCAAAATTAAAAAGGTGCATCTGTCTGTAAGGAGGCCTTTTGAATCCCTGCAGTGGAGGAGGTCCGGGTTGCCGGATCTCATTCTGGCTCTGAGACGACATCTCGGTCTGAAACCTACCTGGCAAATATTTAAATACCAGCTTGTTCGAATAGTCCGACACCAGGTAAAAGAATGCAACAAGCAGTATTACTGAAATATAATATCGATATCTNNCCGTAGAGAATAATATTGATATAATACAACCATATAAAATCCTTGCCGACCTGCCATCGCTTTATGAAGTAAAGCGGAAGTCCAAGAAGTATTACCCACGCAAGCATATGAAGCAGAAGCTTTATTCTTCTTCTTCCCGAATCAGGTGATTTCATAAGATATGGTTTGGTCCTCCATGTATCTTTAAATACAGGATCAGTTTCAAATTTAGACCATTCCATTGAATTATTCATACCTCAGGGCATCAATAGGATTCAGATTGGCCGCTTTTTTTGCAGGGTACCAGCCAAAGAACACGCCAATGACAAAACATACTGCAAAAGCCAGGAAAACTGATTGCGGTGTAATATATATCGGACTGCTCATCAGGCTTCCCGCAATTTTTGCAACCAGATAACCGAATATCACACCCAGCAAACCTCCCAGGATGCTCATTACCATTGATTCTACCAGGAATTGCAGAAGGATATCCCTGCTCCTTCCCCCTATTGACATTCTTATGCCAATCTCGCGGGTACGTTCCGTAACTGAGACAAACATTATATTCATGATTCCTATGCCTCCTACCAAAAGTGATATTCCGGCAATAGCTCCGAGCAGGATTGTCATTACATCGGTTACTGATGAAACTGTCTGGATAAGTTCTGACTGCGACATAACCCTGAAATCGTTATCCTGAGATTCTTTAATTTTATGTGTTCTGCGCAGGATCTCAGTGACTTCCGCAATTGCAGCTTCGCTTTTTTCGTCGCTGACTGCAGAGGCATATATGCCATTCAAATAATCGATAGTGGCCAGCCTGCTCTGGACAGTGGTATAAGGTGCCAGTATAAGGTCGTCCTGATCCTGTCCCATGCTGCTTTCTCCTTTTGATTCAAGGACGCCAATGACCAGGAACGGAAGATTCTTGATCCTTATTGAAAGGCCTACCGGATCAGCCCCTGCGCCGAACAGGTTTTTTACAACTGTCTGACCAACGATGCAGACTTTTGACATGTTTCTTATTTCGGTATCATTAAAGATCCTTCCACTGCCTATATTAAGTTTCCTGATTGAAAGATATTCCTCGCTTACACCTTCAACTGTAGTCTGTGTGTTTTGATTGCCGTAAATGATCTGTCCGCTGGCTCTGATTTCAGGAGAAATGGCAGCCAGTGCGGTTGCTTCATTGCGTAATGCCACAACGTCGCTATACTTCAGGGCCATGGAACTTGATGTTCCAAGACTTACTCCTCCTCTTCGCTGGAAATTTGGCATTATCATTACCATGTTGGTTCCCATACTCGACATCGTATTCCTGATTTTCATTTTTGAACCTTCTCCGATTGCAAGCATGGCAATTACGGAACCCACTCCGATTATTATACCAAGCATCGTCAGGAAGGCTCTGAGTTTATTCCTGGTCAGGGCTCTGAATGCTATTCTGAATAAATTTGAAAAGTTCATTTCTTATGCTTTTATTAAATAATATCATCATAATCTTCCAGGGGCATGGTTTTCAGTACTTCCTTTGCAAATGACCTTTCGGTCACTAAGTTTTCTTTCAGTATCCTGCCATCGCGGAATATTATATTTCGAGTGGCGTATTTAGCAATATCCGGCTCATGAGTGACATATACTATTGTCCGCCCTTTTGAGTTAAGATCCTGGAAAAGCTCCATGATCTCAATGGATGTCCTTGTATCAAGGTTGCCGGTTGGTTCATCAGCGAGAATGAGGACAGGGTCGTTTACCAGCGACCTGGCTATTGCAACTCTCTGCTGCTGACCTCCGGAAAGCTGGTTGGGCATATGATGCATCCTGTCAGAAAGACTAACCGCTTCGAGTGCTTTTATGGAGCGTTCTTTGCGCTCCTTTGACCTGACCTTCGAATTGTAAAAAAGTGGCAGTTCAACATTCTCGAGCGCAGTTGTCCGCGACAGCAGGTTATATGACTGAAAGACAAATCCAAGCTTCAGGTTTCTCAGCCTGGCAAGCGCATCTTTATCAAGTGTGTTAATATCAACTCCGTCAAGTCTATACTCGCCTGATGTTGGTTTATCAAGACATCCAAGTATATTTAGCATGGTCGATTTGCCTGAACCGCTCATTCCCATAATTGCAACGAATTCACCTTCATTTACTACCATATCAACNNACCTTTGACAATCGTCATGTCCACTCCGCGAAGTGCATGCACTGTCACTTCACCCATGTGATAGTCTTTCTTCAGGTTTTTTATTTCAATAATTGTATTATCCATGACCCTGATTTTTAACTCTTTTTGTTTACGGGAGATCAGAAGGGGAACGGGCTACGTCTGACCGCAGTCGAAGTTGCGGTTGCGACCTTGGCTGAACCATCTGTCATTGAAATAACAACTTCATCGCCTTCCTTAAGCCCTGCCAGGACTTCAACATTTGTACCATTGTCTATTCCTGTGGTTATTTTAACTGGACGTATTCCTCCCTTGTCATTTTTAATCCATACCCTTTTCTCATTTGCAGGAAGCGTAGCTGAACTATTCATCCTGGCACCCTGCTGTGTTCCTTGCCCTGTTGTCGCATTTACAGTTGTTTGTCCGGCTGCCTGCTGACCATTTTCTGATGAACCGGCCTTGGCGCGTACAGCTTTATTCTTCTGAAATTCAGCCATCATCTTCTGCAGGTAAGCTGCCGGCGGTGTAAACCTTATTGCTTTACCTGAAAGAACAAGCGTATTAATCTTCTCATCAACAAAGATGGTAGCAGTGGCAGTCATCCCTGGCATAAGTTTCTTATCGGGATTGGGGGCATCAAGAATTACGACATATGTAACAACATTATTTGTGGTCACAGGCTGAAGGCGGACCTGCGATACTGAGCCCTTGAAAATAATTTCAGGGTATGTATCAACGCTGAAATCAACGCGCTGATGAAGCTTTACCTTCCCAATATCAGCTTCATCAACACTGGTTTGAACTTCCATCTGTGTAAGATCATTTACAATTGTAAATAAAGTCGGGGTGTTAAAGCTGGCGGCAACGGTCTGTCCCTCCTCAATCGCCCTGTTAAGCACTACTCCTTTAATCGGCGACATAATTGTACAATAATCAAGATTTACCTTTGCCCTGTCAAGTGCCGACTTTGAATTGGTAAGAGCAGCTTTTGAATTTTCATAATTGTACAGCGCCTGGTCATAATCGGCCTTGGCAATAAGATTTTTATCGAATAATCCCTTCAGCCTATCATAGGTTGCTTTCTGAAAATCAAGCTGAGCCTGTGACTGATCGACAGATGCCTGGCTCTGTTCAAGCTGGGCTCTCAGGGAGGTCTCATCAAGCTTCGCAAGCAGCTGACCTTTTTTTACATTGTCATTGAAATCGACATAGATCTTCTGAATTATGCCAGAAACCTGGGTACCTACGTTTACAGTCTTCAGGGCTTGTATTGTTCCTGTTGCGGTGACATTATTGGATATATTTCCAGTCTGTACCTTTACCGTCTCAAATGTCGCCAGTGATTCTTTCCCGGAAATCTTTTTAATTACCAGAAACGATACTATTCCAATAAGTGCTATTGCTGCAATAATTATTAAAGTTTTCTTTTTCATGATCTTATAAACTATTTCTTGTTTTATAATGCTAAGGGAACGCCTGAATAAAAATCGAGTATTTTATAACTGAATATCAGATTGAATTTCGATTGAAGAAGCTGGCTTTCTGCAACTATAAGGTTGGTTTTTGAAACCAGATAATCAGTCGAATTAATCATTCCGTTTGTGAATTTCTCATTTGAAAGTGCCGAAGATTCCTGCATTGCCTTATAATTCTCAAGGCTAGCTTCATATTGAATCTGCGCCGAGATAACATCCTGGCATGCCTGTTCAATGCTTTTCCTGAGCTGGTTCCTTGTGTCCATCTCCGATAAGTCCGCAGTCTGGTAACCGATTATGGCAATTTCCACATTTGTTTTCACCTGGTTTTTCTGATAGATCGGGATGGACAATGACAAACCTGCATATGGCTTGATACCATTGTTTATCTGGCCAAAATAATTATCAGCCGTCAGATTTGAATAACCTGAACCTATTCCGGCGCTTGCTGAAAGTGTAGGATAATAGCCTGATTTTGCTATTTTTTCGTCAATAGCTGCAATCTGTTTATTAATTGCTGCATTTTTTACCTGCGGCTTTATTTCCAGCGCTTTCTCATAAACTGTCTTAACGTCGGGAATCCTTCCCTGATCAAGAGATCCCGAAAGATCAGGATGAGCAATATTGAAACTATCGGCGACCGGCAGTTCCATTAGCTGCATCAGGTTAATCTTGTCAATTGCAAGCAGGCTTTTTGAATTTGCCAAAGTGAGCTCTTCACTGGCCAGCTGTGATTTGACCTGCGCATAATCGGACGTCGATATCAATTGCGTAATAAGACGTTCATTGGCAAGATTCAGCTGACTTTTTGATGATTCAATCTGCTTTTCACTGTTATTTACTTGTTCTCCAGCGTATAAAATCTGAAGATAAGCATTAAGGATGCTCAGGCTGATAGATTCTTTCGTGGTTTCCAGCGAGTATTTGCCTCCGTCAATTGCCAATTCAGCCTGGCTTATCAGATTGGTCAGCTTTGATGCATTGAATAAAGTTACCCCTGCACTTACTGAATAGTTTGACCCATTGCTTCCGGTCAGGCTTGAAGACCCTGTTGACGTGCTTCTTGCCCAGTTGAAATTCTGGTTAACTGAAGCATTTACAGACATCATCCGCTGCATTCTGGCCTGATAGGCATTCAAAACGAATTCCTGGTTCGATAGTTCACCTTTACGTACCTGGATGTTTTTATCCAACGCGTATTTGATGCACTTTTCAAGAGTCCAGATACTATCTTGCTGTGCAAACAGGTTTTCACCTCCAGTTAACAAGACAACACTTAATATCAAAATCAATTTTCTCATAAATCACAATCAATTTTGAGGTAAAAATATACTCTCAATCAGCTTGGAAAAAATTAAATAGAAGAAGAGGAGGATTTTGACGACGAATAGGCAATTTTCAGTGTCGGTACAAATAACTACCTGAATAAAAAACCTTCGTGCCTGCAGTGGTAATTCTTTTTTACCACCCTGGTCACGAAGGTGTCCGTGGAAGAACTATTAAACTATTACAGATGTTTTCCTAAAATGTCGAAGCTTGTATCATTTTTAAGTTGGCCTCTAGACCGTCGAGGTAAATAAGTATCCAGGAAAGATTGGTAGCTGCCACATTCCTGTGGGTCCAGTCCGGATCTATCCCATTCTCACCCGCAAACCCCAGAATTGAAGGTAGCGCTTTTGCTGTCGCTTCATATCCTTTGCTTTGTTCCATCTGACCTACAAGCTCCTGAAGAGCCGCCTGAAGCTTGTCTCCGGGATATGACTCGCCGTTACCTGCCAAAATAACCATAGGAAGGTTCACCGATTCAGCATCTGCTAAATTTCCCGGATCTTTTTCCCATTGCTCACGGGTGATCCCTTCATATTTTAATAAAAGATCCTGGTAATTATATGCGATTTTCAGAACCTCATCAATTTTTACATTTACAGCCGAATGTTCAACATTGACTTTCATATCAGTCATGGCAGCTTCAACATTGCAATAATTCTTTGAGAGGTTATAACTATCAGATATGGTTTTTTTCGAGACATTCAGCGCAAGCAGTGCTGAAAATACTGAATTCAATGCAAGCAACAGCAGGACAAAGACAGTATTATAAATGTTGAAACTCTTGTTCTTAGAGGTAACCAACAGGAATATAGGAAGAAATACAACATATGGGAAAGGGAGAGCAATCAGAAGTCCGACACCTGCATAGGGCCAGTGCATTATTTTAAACAGCATTGCAATGAAGACGACAAAACATGTGATATAAGTCACAATATAAAGTACTTTGTTCTGGCTATTTCCTGTGGCCTTGTAATTATTTATCAGTGCAGCCGGAAGGAAAAGAAGCACAAGGATCAGGGTCCCGGCAATAAGTAATATCGCTGCTGCAGGCCAATGGTTCACTTTGAATATTGCTCCGGCAGAGGTAATCATTGCCGTAATCACTCCGAGAATATATAATTTTTGTTTCATAATATTATATTTTTGATTTTAAAGGTATTACGCAGCCCACATGTTGATGAAATTAAATTTGTCCAATCAGGTTTATAGAACATGCGGGGTTCACGGTTTTCTAATTAAAATGATTATTATGTTTTGCAATTTCATTTAAAACACATGACTCAACAGTAAGAATTCCGTTCTTCATAACTTCCAGGGAATGCAGCCCTGACATTAATGATATCACATCTTTGTCTGGGTCATCACCTGGCAGATATATAGACGGGTCTAAGAGCTTCCTGTACCTGAGAAAATCTTCCTTGGGAACAATTCCTGTCAGATAATCCATGTATCCTGACATTGCGAGATTAATATCCTGCCGTGACTTGCAGTTTGGTAAAAGATGGTCCCTGACAGACTGGAGGTCAAATGGCTTTGAAAGTTTCACATATAATATTTTGTGACCAGTTTCAGCCTGACTTATTTGATCAGCGCTCACCGCAGGCTTGCCAGGTTCTCCTTCCGATTCCCGAACCATTTCTTCCTGGACATTGCTGATGACTGAAAGAATCCCGGTGGTTTTTGCATGTAGCTGGTCAAGCTTCTGGTAATTTAACGAATCGCGATACCTGCTGATCAGCGACCTGTCATTCATGAATAAATAATCGTATAAGGCATTTTGCTGATTATTAGTTGGATAATAACGATCCTGATAAGAGTGCTGCAGGTTCAGGTTGATTATAGCGCCCGGTATGATAATTAAAAGAAATCCAATGACCATGAAAATGAACGTGGAACTGATATGGTTCTCATCTTTCCATGTAAGCCAGACATACCAAGGGAATGCCACCAGGCATAAAATGATCAGTCCGGCAACCATAAATGTAGTTGAAAATGGCCAGTGTTGAATTTTAAATAACATGCCAGCAATATAAAGTATAAAACCTGCCGCGCCAAGAATATAAACAGATCGTTTAACCTTGTTCTCCTGGTCATTCAATCTGTTTAAAAGCAGTGCAGGGATAAAAAGCAGGATACACGAAGCTGTACCCAGTATCAGAATTGGCCCTGCCCCTGGCCAATGCTGAATCTTGAAAAGAGTCCCGGCAATAAAGCAGGCACCTGTCAGGAATGCTGAAATGAAAAGAAAGAGTCTCTTGGTGTTATGGGTCTCTTTCCAGAGGACAGAGAGGGCTGATGGCAGGAAAGCCAATGCCAGTATAAGAGCCCCGAGGGTCAGCAGGATACTAGCACCAGGCCAGTGCTGTATCTTTAAAAGTGCGGCAAGACCTACCATTACCGTGCCTGCCACACCAGAAATTTTCATTGTTGTTTTCATAATTCTGTATTTAGTGTCAACTGCATAAAGTGTCTCTTCCTGTATCTCCTTAAGCCTTCGTTTTCCCATCTTCTGCTTTACCATAAGATAGGCTTCCTGGAAGCTCATCCCTTTCTGCATTTCATATTCAACATCACAGCAGACATGATCCGTCAGCTCATCAAGAAGGTGCGAAAAAGTGATCTCCTGCTTCCTGACATCCTGGCTTATCTGGTCAATATTTTGAAGGCTAAGTTCAGGCATACCTCAAACCGGGTTGAAGATTAACGATTTTCTCAAGCGATTCGATGAATTCTTTCATTTCTTTCAGCTTTTCGGCAACAAGAGAATGCCCCTTCGGGGTCAGACTGTAGTAGATACGAATACGGTTATTGAAATTTTCGGATTCCGTAATAAGTACCTCTTCACTTTCAAGTTTATGAAGAACAGGATAAAGAGCTCCGTATGTAAGCTTTATCTTTCCTTCAGTAAGCTCCTCAGCTTTTCGCGTTATTTCATAACCATACATTCGTCCATTCTCTTCAAGAAGCTTCAGGACGATTGTCTTTAATGAACCTTTGATTAAATCTGTTGATATCATGTTTTCAGTATATTTAAGCATCTTATATATTGCAAATATAATATATTATAAATATAAAATGCAAATATTTTTTCAATTATTTTTAGAGAGTTGCCATAAATAATTAAATCACAGATAAATATAATCTGTGGCTTAATCAAAAAATGTTAAAATTTCTTCCTTTTCTGACTTTCAGATGGTGGAATCAAAGTATCACCCGGGTAAAAGAATCAGTCTGGATGATATTAATTTGATCTCCCATTCTGAAATTCAACTTTTTCAGTAACTACCTGTTATATACATGCGTCAGCAAAACAAGCTCTTAATAAGTTTTAGGTTACCTTTGCGGGCGATTGGATAAATAAATCATGGCTTCAAAAATTAAAATAACAAAAACATATCCGGTCACAGGGATGCACTGTGCATCATGCGCAGCCAGAACTGAAGCATTTGTCAGTAAGCTTCCGGGAATATCGTCAGCCAATGTGAATTATGCCGATACTTCGATTCAAGTTGAATTTCTGCCCGGGGAGATCTCTCCTTCGGAAATGAAAAAAGCTATCCAGTCGATCGGGTACGATATAATTATTGACGAAGCCAACAGCCTTGAGCTCAAGGAAAAAGCTCAGAAGACTTATTATGAAGAAATAAGATCAAACACAATCGGGGCAGCTGTACTCAGCATACCTCTATTTATAATTGCAATGTTCTTCATGCATATCCCTTACGCCAACTTCATAATGATGGCGCTTGCCACTCCTGTGGTCTTCTGGTTCGGGCGTCAGTTTCCTTCCGGTGCATGGAAACAGCTGAAACACCGTTCCTCAAATATGGATACTCTGGTTGCTTTAAGCACCGGCATAGCATATTTATATAGTGCTGTTATTACCCTCTTCCCGAAACTTTTAGCCGTGAAGGGTATCGATGCACATGTATATTTTGAAGCTTCCGCAGTTATTGTGACCTTTATCCTGCTCGGGAGGATGTTTGAGGAGAAGGCAAAGGCAAACACTTCATCGGCTCTTAAAAAACTAATCGGACTGCAGGCTAAAACCGTAATTGCCATTATGAGTAACGGGGAGCAGAAAGAGATCTCCATAAGCCAGGTAGTGCCGGGCGATATTCTTCTTGTAAAACCGGGAAATAAGATCCCTGTCGACGGTATAATTGTTTCAGGCTCCTCGTTTGTCGATGAGAGCATGATCAGCGGAGAGCCCATCGCAGTTGAAAAAACTGAGGGATCAAAACTACTTGCCGGGACAATTAATCAGAAAGGAAGTTTTCAGTTCAGGGCCGAAAAAGTAGGAGGCGATACTTTGCTGGCTCAGATTATTAAAATGGTCAGGGAAGCACAGGGAAGCAAAGCTCCCATTCAACACCTTGTGGATAAAATTGCCGGGATATTTGTCCCGGTTGTGATTTCTGTTGCACTCCTCAGCGGACTGATTTGGTATTTCTCAGGTGTCGATAATGCACTTACACGAAGCCTGCTCACCATTGTTACAG
>PMIG01000274.1 GCA_003157055.1 Bacteroidales bacterium
ATCAAAATTGTGCTTATCGGTGCAAAACCTTACCAGGAAATCTTCGAAAGAATGATCGTTTATATCACCGGTATTTATAACAAATGAAAACAACTGAAGGAATGATCCATATTCCTGCTTTAACTGCGGCAGACTTGCAGGTATCTTGTCAGGATCAAGTGAAAATATCTCCTTTTCCAGCCTTTTTATTTCAATATTGACTGGTATTGATGATACGTTTACTCTGTATATGTTTTTTCTGCATGATACAATTACAGGCAGACAAAACAATATTGAAAATAAAATAGCTGATCGCACTCTCATAGTTCATATAATTTCAACTTTCGAAAATAGGTACTTTTCGCCATAGTGACAACTCTTGGTTACAACGCAATAACTTCTCTTATTATTTGTTAATTTTGCAAAGATTAAAATAAACATTTATATATATGTATTCTAAGAGTAATAGAAGTTCGAAGATCTCTGTCTTTCTGATCATTGCTGCTATTTTAATCACATCGTTTAATCTGCAGGCTCAACAGGGACGCGGAAACGCATCCATCTTTAAATTCGGTGTTCATGCAGATCCCATGATTACCTGGTTCGGTTCGGACAACAGTGTCGTAGTAAACAAAGGTGCCAGACCAGGCTTTAATTTCGGATTATCAGTTTACAGGTATTTCGGCCCCAATTATTCATTCTCTACAGGAATTAATCTTATCAGCGCCGGCGGCAGTCTTCTCAGCAGTGATACCACAATCTTCTATATCTCACATTCTCAGTCCCTGAAACTTGTTAAAGTCAACCCGGGTGAAGCAATTATTTATAAAATACAGTACCTGTCTGTACCGCTTGGTCTGAAGCTTCAGACAAACCAGATAGGGTACATTACATTTTTTACCGACCTGGGCGTTGATCCAAAAGTAGTAATCGGAGGTAAAGCTGATATTCCTTCATGCAATATAAAAGGTGAAAATGCCATGGAAGAGATCAGGATGTTCAACATGTCGTACCATATAATCGCAGGAATTGAATATGGAGTTGGCGGAAACACCGCAGTGGTACTGGGTCTTGGTTTCGACAATAATTTCCTGGATATTACAAGAGAAAAAGGGAACCAGCCTGTCGACAAGATCACTCATAAACTGCTGTCAATCAGGCTTGGAGTGAATTTCTAAGTACTACTTAAATGAAGATAACGCTTGCCCAGCTGAATTATCATATCGGTAACTTTGCAAGGAACAAAGAGCTGATCTGTAATGCTATACGAAAAGCAAAGCATGAGAAATCCGATATTATAATATTCTCTGAACTATGTGTTCCGGGATATCCTCCACTTGACCTTCTTGACAGGCTCGATTTCATAGAAAAGTGCAACGAAACGGTTATGGAGATTGCGAGGGAATGTACAGGAATTATGGCAATAATTGGCTCTCCGGTAATTAATAATAACAAGGAAGGGAAAAAATTATTTAATTCAGCTCTGGTCCTGTCCGAAGGTGAAATTGTTTTTTCAGCTCAAAAATCTTTGCTTCCTACATACGATATCTTTGATGAATACAGGTATTTCGAGCCTGGTAAAATGTTCTCCGTCTTCCCATTCAAAGGGCTTAAGCTTGCAATAACGATCTGTGAGGATCTTTGGGATGAACAGCCTTTCGAAAATGAATTCGAGAAGAAGAGCCTTTATACCATCTCTCCAATGGCAGAACTGGCAAAACAAAAACCCGACCTGGTTATAAACATATCTGCATCACCTTTCTCATATTCAAGAACAGGCATCAAGGCCGACATCTTCAAAAATAAAGCACGGAAATATCGCCTTCCGGTAATTTCAGTTAACCAGACAGGAGCCAATACTGAACTGATATTTGACGGGGCTTCGAGAATCGTCAACAGCAACGGCGAGATCTGGAGGCAACTGCCATATTTCAGGGAGAGTGTCGAAACCTTTAACCTTGATGACATCATTGCCGGTGCCAGACCTTGCGGAGATATTGATACTGAGCCTGTTGAGCTCATTCATAAAGCATTGGTAACAGGTATCCACGATTATTTTGCAAAAACAAGATTCAGCAGCTGCATTGTCGGGCTGTCAGGAGGAATTGACTCAGCTCTTTGCCTCTGCCTGGCAGTGGAAGCGCTTGGCAATGAAAATGCACGGGCCCTTTTAATGCCTTCCAGGTACTCTTCGGAGCATTCTGTTGCTGATGCAGTTGTTCTGGCAAAAAACCTGAATGTAAAATACGATATTATAAGTATAGAGAAACCGTTCCGGGCTTTCGAGGAAGATCTTGCACCTCTTTTTTCAGGCAAGGAGAAGGATATCACTGAAGAGAATCTCCAGGCAAGAATAAGAGCTGTTCTGCTGATGGCTGTATCAAACAAATTCGGATGCATACTCCTTAATACTTCCAACAAAAGCGAAGCTGCTGTTGGATATGGAACCCTTTACGGCGATATGGCAGGAGGGTTATCGGTAATTGGCGATCTCTATAAAACAGATATTTACATGCTCGCAAATTACATTAACAGGAACGGAGAGAAAATTCCTGATAATACAATCGTAAAAAAGCCTTCAGCCGAGCTCAGACCCGGACAGTTTGACTCTGACTCGCTTCCGGAATATAAAGTGCTCGACTCTATTCTATACCAGTACATCGAACTTCAGAAGCCTGCCGACCGCATTTCCGGTGAAGGAATAGATAGCGCAACAGTTCATAAAGTTATCAGGCTTATAAATTATAACGAATATAAAAGATACCAGGCTCCGCCTGTTTTGAGAGTTTCCTCAAAATCTTTCGGCGACGGCAGAAGAATGCCACTCGTAGCCCGTTATTGATTCAACTTATCTGATCTGTGATTACTCGCTGAAGAATACCCTTTTGACCCTCCCGGGTATTGAGGTCAGAATTTCATAAGGGATAGTCTCGCATTTGGCGGCAATTTCGTTGATACTGATATTATTGCCGAATATCTCTGCCTCATCCCCAACTTCAGCATTAAGCCCTGACAGATCGGCCATGCACATATCCATGCAGATGTTTCCGATAATCGGCACCCTCGTATTCCTGATAAAAAGGTTTCCATTCCTGTTACCAAGTTTCCTGTTAAGACCATCGGCATATCCGGCCTGCAAAATTCCAATTGTGCGCTCAATATCGGAAACATCAGCACAACTATATCCCACGGGTTCTCCTGCTGGGATTTTTTTGATCTGGGAAATACGGGTTTTGAAACGGCCAGCCGGCTTAAGATCGATCCCTTCAAAATCGCCAATGCCATAAATGCCAATTCCCGGCCGAACCATTTCAAACTGGTACTGCGGAAACCTGGCTATTCCGGCAGAATTACATATATGCCTCAGGAATGAGTATCCTGTTTCCTGCCTGATCTTTGCAACAGCTTCTAGGAATCTCTGAGCCTGCATATGCGTGAAATAATCCAGAGCCGGGATGTCAGCCGAGGCAAAGTGCGAGAAAACTGAAATGACCCTCAGTGATTCAGTTTTGCTGATCTTTTTTGCCAGTTCATCTACCTCTTCCGGCATGAATCCAAGCCTATGCATTCCTGTATCTATCTTGATATGAATAGGATATTGAACAAGACCATGCCTTGATGCTGCTTCAGTAAATTTCGCCAGGGAATAAAAACTGTAAATTTCGGGCTCAAGGTTGTATTTTATTATCTGTTCCGAAGAAGAGAATTCAGGGTTCATAACCATTACCGGCAGGGTTACTCCTGCATTCCTCAGCTGAATGCCTTCATCAACAAATGCAACTCCCAAGTAGCTAACCCTGTGATATTCCAGTAGCGCAGATATTTCTGAAGGACCGGCCCCATAGGCAAATGCCTTCACCATTGCCATAATTCGTGTACCCGGATCAAGGAATCTCCTGAATTCATTGAGATTATGTGCGATTGCATCAAGGTTAACCTCAAGAACCGTCTGATGGACCTGCTGTTCAAGCATTGCTCCGATTTTCTCAAACTCATATTTGCGGGCTCCTTTGATCAGGATAATTTCATTCCTGAAATCTGCTGCATTAAAACGATGGATGAATTCTTCCGTCGAATAATAGAAAAGGGCTGAAGTTCCGAATAATGAGCTGTTTCTTTTCAGAAGGGGACCTATGCCTATGAATTTATCTATTCCGGATCTTCTGATCAATGTTGCAATCTCTTCATACAATTCTTTTTCATCTCTTCCGCTCTCAACAAAATCGGAAAGGATGAGTGTGGTCTTTTTATGGTCCTGGCTTCTTAAATAATCGATTGCCATACCCAGCGAACCCGGATCNNTATCCCTGTCAATATTAAGGGCAAGGCATACAGCTGCCACGGTTGCTGCATTCTCAACCGAAGCCCGATCATCAAATGGGATTATAAACTTAAAAGCGTGTCCTTTATAAGCAATTTCCATCTGTGTTCGGTTTCCCGGAAGCAGTCTTTTATTCACATATACCACGGCGTTCTTGTCTGAAAAGGACCAGTCAACGAGCTCTTTTTCTTTGAATAGCTTTTCATTCCTTATTAATTCGTGAAGAAGTTTCTGATCTCTTGAATAAACCAGCAAAGAAGAATTGGCAAAAAGCTTCAGCTTCTCTTTTGCCTTTACCGAATTATCAGGAAAATTTTCACTATGCGCATCACCTATGTTAGTAATAACGCCAATCCCCGGATCAATTATCTCCCGGAGTTTTTCCATCTCTCCTGGCATGGAAATACCTGCTTCAAAAATTCCAGCCTTGTACTTTTCATCAAGTTTCCAGACTGAAAGAGGTACTCCGATCTGTGAATTATAACTCCTGGGGCTTCGAACCACGGGTTCATAAAGTCCCAGGATATCTGCCAGCCACTCTTTGACTATTGTTTTGCCTGTGCTTCCTGTGATTGCTATTACGTCTGATTTAAATGACCTTCGCTTGCTTGCGGCCAGCTTCTGAAGAGCTGAAACACTGTTTTTAATAACAATGAAAGCTGAATCAGGTAATTTGATGGAATCAGCGGGAAGTTCTTCGACGACAAATACCCGTATTCCTTTATCATAAAGACTCTTGATGAACTGGTGCCCGTCATGATTTTTCCCCCTGATTGCAAAAAAAGCCATCTCTTCAGAATATGATATCTGCCGGCTGTCTGTAACTATATCAGACACGATCAGACCAGGATTCCCGATGAGTTTTCCGTTAATAATTTTTGCAATATCGGAAGATGTATATTTCAAGAAAAGTTGAATTTTGATCAATAGCCGTTCAAAAATAGCTAATATTTCTTTAGAGCTTCATTATAGCAGCTCCTGCATAAAGGTTCGTATTTGTCTTTTTCACCCAGAACAACAACCTGATCTTCATCAGATTTCCTGAATGAATACTGGGCAAGATTTCCGCATCTCATGCATATCGCGTGTAACTTTGTAACGTATTCGGCAATTGAGAGAAGCGCTGGAATCGGTCCGAAAGGGTTTCCCATGAAATCCATGTCGAGTCCAGTAGCTATAACTCTTATTCCTCTATCAGCCAGCTTGTTGCACACTTCGACGATTGAATTATCAAAAAACTGGGCTTCATCAATACCGATAACATCCACATCGCCAGCCAGGAGCAAAATTGCCACAGCATTGTCAACAGGTGTGGAGACTATAGATTTTTCATCGTGAGAGACAACGCGGATATCAGAATACCTTTTATCCAGCGAAGGCTTGAATATTTCAACTTTCAGTCCGGCGAACTGAGCCCGTCGTAGCTTTCTTATCAACTCTTCCGTTTTACCGGAGAACATTGAACCTGCAATTACCTCTATCGAGCCGCGCTTACCAGTCGATCTCACTGAATTCTCCAGAAAATCCATCTGCAATTATCTTCATTTCGGGTACCAATTAGCAAGATTATTCCGTTATGACTTGTGGAATAATATTTACTTTTGCAAAATAAGAAAATTGGTTTGTTTTATTAACATCAAAAGGTATGGATTTCAACTCAACTGTTGATTTAATTATCAAAGACCTTGATGAAGCAAGGGAAATCATTGATGATTTTAAGAATTATCCTGAGGTGCCGCTGCTCCAGATTGAACTGGCCAAATCGAAGTGTAAAAGTGCATCAGAAGTAATTTCGCTTCTTAAAAAAATACAGGCGCCATTAAAAAGTGCTGAAAAGAAGGAATCCGTTCCGGTAAAACCAGTCGGTTTGTCGGAAACTGTCGAAGTAATCAATATAATTGCTGAATCACATGCTCCTGGCACTCCGGCTGTGAGAAATAATGATGTCTCTGCTCCTGTTTCGGACAAAAACAGAGAACCTTCTATCATTGCTGATAAATTCTTCAGCCAGTCTGATACTCTTAATGATCAGCTTGGCAGCCTGAAGGACGATAATGATCTTCATGGTTCAATGAAGCTAAAGCCAATCACAAAACTCTCTGATGCAATAGGGGTCAATGACAGGTTTCTCTTCATCAGGGAGCTCTTTAACGGGAATCCGGAAGCTTATAGCCAGGCAATAACAAAGCTTGATGAAACTGAATATTTTGCCGATGCTAAAGCAATAATTATGAGCTATACCGGCGAAAACACTGAATCTTTCGCTGCAATTCAGCTCCTCGACCTCGTAAAACGCAAATTTCCTGAAGATGAGTAAACTTTACCTGGTCCCAACTCCTATAGGAAATCTCAGAGATATTACATACCGAGCTGTAGAAGTTCTTGGAAGTGTCGGCCTTGTTCTTGCTGAAGATACACGACAGGCTGGCAAGCTGCTCAGCCATTATAATATCAGGACCCCACTCCAGTCACATCATATGTTCAACGAACACAAGAATGTTGAAGCCATTTGCTCAAGAATAGAGTCAGGTACAACCGTTGCCCTTGTTTCTGATGCCGGAACCCCTGGCATTTCAGATCCTGGATTCCTGCTTGTAAGAAGCTGCATTGAAAAAGGCATTCCTGTCGAAACGCTTCCAGGTCCTACGGCACTAATCCCAGCCCT
>PMIG01000279.1 GCA_003157055.1 Bacteroidales bacterium
TTTGAGATCACTGACCATGGCCTGATTGTTTATCCGAAAATCCCAATTGAAAAAGTGGCTGCCAAGACGGATTTTCAGGTGCGCAAGCGTTTTGGTATTAAAGGTTTGGACGATGTTTTATGTGGCGGCATACCACAAGGTCATATGATATTGTTTTCTGGAAATACCGGAACCGGAAAGACGATGTTTGGCATGCACTTCTTAAAGCAAGGCATCGATGAGGGTGAGAATGCGGTTTTTGTGGCTTTAGAGGAGCCTGTAGAACAGGTAAAAAAGACGGCTTTAGCGCATGGNNTTTGTTTCCACAAACTTGATTGATATCTCCAATGATAAATTATTATACCAGATAATTTCTGCCGTGGAAGGCATTAATGCCAAGAGGGTAGTGATAGATTCAATTTCTACTTTCCTCTCTGAAACGATGAGCGAAGAGCAAGTCAGGCAGTTTTTGATTCAACTGTCCGGATATTTTAAGGCCAATGGTATTACCTGTATAATGAATCATATCTTCCCATTGAGTTTTGCAGCAGAGCGCGGCCAGTTATTAAGCAGCCTTTCAAACACTCAGATGCGCTTAAGCTCACTAACAGATGGGCTTGTTATGCTTCTTTTTGTGGAGCGTGGCCAGAAGGTAAAGAAGCTTATTAATGTGCTGAAACTGCGCGGAAGCCAGCATTCCAAGGAAATCTTAAGTTATGAAATTGAAAAAGGTGGAATAAAGATGGGTGTGAAATTTGAAGAATAACCTGCCTGACGGCGGGAAAGGGGGCTACTATGGCAGTAAAATATGTATTAAAACTTTATGTGACAGGAGAGACTCCTCGCAGCCAGACCGTACTTAAAAATTTAAAAGAGATTTTGGATGAAGATTATAAGGGGGTCTATTCCTTAAAGGTGATTGATGTAATAAAACAGCCCCAGTTAGCGGAGGATGATAAAATTCTGGCTACACCGACTTTAATTAAGATTTTACCACCTCCGGTGGCCAGAATTATCGGCGATTTAAGCGATAGGGAAAAAGTCCTCTTGGGTTTAGACTTCGTGGCAATCAGGTGAACCCCGTTTGAAGCCTTTCCTGTTTCCAACTGGGTGAGAAAGGCGCTTAGGAAAAAATGAAGAAATTAACCAAAAAGGCCGTCCAGGATAAAATAGACCTGCAAGCCCTAAAGGAATCTGAGGCAAGGTTTCGTAGTATTGTTCTTTGGAGCCCGGATGCAATTATTGTAACCGATGCAAAGGGTAAGATAGAATATATGAATCCTGCTGCTGAGGTAGTTTTTAACCGCAAAATGGAAAGTTTTATCGGAAAGGACTTTGGCCTGCCTCTGGTAAATGGCGAATCAACCGAGATTGACATATTTCGTCCGGGAAAAGATCCGGGAGTGGGCGATATGTACGTGGTTGAAGCCCAGTGGCTGGGTGAAAATACGCATCTGATTACGATCCGCGATATTACTATGCGCAAACAGATAGAAGAAAAAATAAAACAGGCTCAAGAAGCTCTTTTCATCATAAATAATAAACTCGAAGAGCGCAATCGTCAGAACAGCCTGCTGAGTGAAATGAGAGAACTGCTCCAATCGTGTTCGACTGTCCAGGAAGTACCTGCCATTGTCATTAGTTACGCAGCCAAATTGTTCCCCGGCACGGACGGCGCCTTGTTTCTGCTGAGCGATTCCAAGTCTGATCTGCAATCAATGGCGCGGTGGGGGTATTTTCCTGAAGATGTGGATAGCAATATCTTTGCCCCTGATGCGTGCTGGGGCTTGAGACAGGGTCGTGTTTATGCGGTTGAAGATATGAAAACCGGTCCAATCTGTCCACACCTTAAAAAATCATCATCCACTACTTATATTTGTCTACCACTGATAGGTAAAGGGGAAATAATCGGCTTACTGCACTTGGGGACTAAGCGACCCGTACAGGAAGATGACAAACAGGCAAATATTTTTGAACTGAAAGAAATCGCTGTCATGTTTGCGGAATACTTTTCACTTTCAATCGCAAATATTAAACTGTCGGAAAAACTCACCAGCCAGTCAGTACGAGACCCTCTTACGAGATTGTACAATAGGCGCTATATGGACGAAATCATTCAGCATGAGATCCTGCGTGCGGCAAGGCAACAAACCGGGATAGGCGTTGTCATGATTGATATTGATCACTTCAAACAGATCAATGACACATACGGGCATGAAGCGGGCGATGAATTCCTTACAAGACTGGCTGACTTTTTCAGACTTCAGATACGTCGTTCCGATTTTATCTTTCGCTATGGTGGGGAAGAATTCGTGCTTGTTCTACCCGAATCATCAGTTGAGGACACATACAAATACGCCGAGTCTCTAAGAAAAGAAATCAAAAACATGAAAATTAATTTTCGAGATCAACAGCTTCCTTCAATTACCTTATCATTCGGCATCTCTGCATATCCTGACCNNGGCAGAGACAGGGTAGTAATCGGTGCTCAGGATACAGCAGTCGACATCACCGAGCGCAAGCATGCTAAAGAGGAACTTCAGGGAAGCCTCAACAGCCTCAGCAAGGAGTTTAACACTATTGTTCAAGTCTTGATATCCTCTATAGAGATGAGAGATCCCTATACGGCCAGTCATCAGCGCTGGTCTGCGAACATTGCCTGCGCCATTGCCACGGAGATGGGACTACCTCAAGATAAAATTGATGGACTCCGGATGGCGGGTTCTATGCACGACATAGGGAAATTATCGATCCCCGCGGAG
>PMIG01000242.1 GCA_003157055.1 Bacteroidales bacterium
TGGTGACATCAGCTGTAGACAGTACAGGAACTCTTTCCTTCTTACATCCATAAAAAGGAATAAGGAATAAGATAACTAACCATGAAGCAATTCGACAGGTGTTTTTCATGGCCTGAACTTTTTGACAATCTTATTATAAATATATGAAATTTATATCAATCAGCGTAAAAATGTCTTTACGGACAAGGTCAGCTATAGATTGGTTAAAATAGGGACACGCCATGGCATGCCCCCATTAAGAATTAACAGCATCGAAAATATAGTGACACGCGACATGCTTGTCATGTCTTAAATCACCAGAAAACCGGACGTTGCTCCGGTGTTCTGAAAAGCTTGTCGCCTTGTTTAATAACAGGAAAGGCAGCATAAAATTCCGGCATATTATAAACGACTCCATTTATCCTGATTTTTGCCGGTGAATGTTCGTCGGTTTTTACCCTTTTTCTTAATTCTGCATCACGCATGTTTGATCTCCAAATCTGTGCATATGAAAGGAAAAAACGCTGGAAATTAGTGAATCCGTCGATACGCTTTGGCGCTTCTTTACCTTCAAGAGATAATCTGTAAGCATTATATGATATGGTAGCTCCTCCGAGATCTGCAATATTTTCACCAAGGGTCAGCTTTCCATTCACAAAAGCCGAATCGAGTACCTCATAATGATTGTACTGGTCCACAAGCATCGCCGCATGATCTTCAAAGGATTTGGAATCTTCTTTAGTCCACCAGTCACGCAAATTCCCATCTTTATCAAACTGTCTGCCCTGATTATCAAATCCGTGGGTCATCTCATGCCCGATAACCATTCCTATTGCTCCATAATTGACAGCATCATCTGCATCGAGATTGAAAAATGGAGGTTGAAGTATCCCTGCAGGGAAAACTATTTCATTCTTATTAGGATTGTAGTAAGCGTTAACCGTCTGGGGTGTCATACCCCATTCATTTGGATCAACAGGCTTGCCTACTTTATCCATTGAATACCTGAATTCGAAAGCCTGTGAATTAAGTACGTTTAAAACATAGGATTGCGGGGAAACAGATAATCCTGAATAGTCTCTCCATTTGTCTGGGTAACCTACCTTTACTCCCATTTTTTCGAGTTTAGCAAGAGCTTCCTGTTTTGTTTGCGGGCCCATCCAGCTAAGATTTACAATTCTTTCCTTCAGTGATTTCTTAAGGTTCATAATAAGATCCGTCATTTTCTGCTTAGCTATTGGCGGAAAATATTTATTTACATATAACTGGCCAATTGATTCACCCAGGGAATTGCTGGTAACATCAAGAACAAGCTTCCAGCGAGGTTCCATCTTCTCCTGCCCCGATAAAGTCCTGTTATAAAAGTCGAAATTCTGGTCCACAAAGTCTTTTCCCAGGTAAGCAGCAGTTTCGTTAATCAGCTGCCACCGCATGAAGGTTTTCCAATCTTCCACAGACACAGTTTTCATCATATTGCTTAGTTCAATTATGAAGCTGGGCTGATAAATATTTACCTCTGCTAATCCGGGATATCCAATTTGTTTGAAATAAGAATGCCAGTTGATTTCAGGTGCAAGTTTATCCAACCCGTCAATTGTTAATTTGTTATAAGTCTTCTGGGGATCCTGATTTTCAACATTTGTGAAGGAGCCTTTGGCAAGTTGGGTTTCCATCTTCATAACCGTTTCAGCATTCTTTCCCGCTACTTTGGGTTCATCTTTTAACAATTCAAACATTTTTGTTAAATGAATGAGATATTTTTCTCTGATTTTTTTTGTAGACTCATCAGTGTTGAAATAATAATCCCTCTCATGCAGACCTATCCCGGCCTGGAAACATTGTGCAATCACACTGGTGCTGTTCTTTGAATCCTGATTGGAAAATACTGCGAAAAAAGAATTAATCTGATATGTCTGAAAAAAAGCTCCTACCGATTGTACATCAGAAATGTTATGAATAGACTCAATTTTATCGAAAAACATCTTTAACGGAGTGATTCCCAGTTGATCGATTGATACCGAGTCCATTCCTGAGTTATAGAATGTTCCTATTTTTTCAGTGTTACTCCCGGCATGAATATCTTTTGCGGCGGCTGCTTCCATAATTATCTCCCTGATATCATGCCTGTTTTTTTCAAAAAGCTCATCAAACGAAGAACGCGATTTCTTGTCAGCCGGAATAGGATTATTTTTCAGCCAGGTGCCATTCGTGTAAGTGAAGAAATCATCACCGGGTTTAATTGTTGTGTCCATGTTCTGAACATTAAAAGCTGGGTATTTTTTCACTGTTTCATTAGTGTTTTTAACCTTACTGGAGCAACCCTGCAATAAGGCTAATGTTAGTAATCCAATAATAATCTTTTTCATAAGTTTTAGTTAAATTTTAAGTATCGATAATAACCGTTATAGTAATATTTTGTTCATGATCCAAATTATCCTGATCCTGTTTAGCCCATCACTAGTTTTATTTTATGCTCTTTCCCATCTCCGAATACAGGAATAAGATTTGATTTATATGTCAGACCATCGATTGTTACTTCCTTTATTCCCTTTGATTTTCCATCCGGATTAACCACTTCAATCTTGTAAGTTGCACCTCTGAATATCCTGGTTGCTTTAAACCCTTTCCAATCATTTGGAATACATGGATCAATTAATAGTCCGGTGAACTCCGGACGAATACCCAGCATATACTGTGTAACAGCATAGAAATTCCACGATGCTGTTCCTGTCAGCCAGGAGTTCTTGGCTTCA
>PMIG01000112.1 GCA_003157055.1 Bacteroidales bacterium
TCTTGCAAAAAATAAAGAAAAGCAAGGCATAACTATAACTCCAAGCGGGCTTCAGTATGAAGTAATAAAAATGGGAAATGGACCGAAACCGACAAGCGAAAATACTGTTAAAGTCAATTATACCGGAACCCTTATTGATGGAACCGAATTCGATTCTTCCATTAAGAGAAAAGAACCTGCTCAATTCCCGGTAGGAAATATTATTCCTGGCTGGAAAGAGGCACTTCAGCTTATGCCTGTAGGATCAAAATTTAAAGTTTATATCCCACAGAATCTTGCTTATGGAGCAACCGGAGCCGGTGAACAGATTAAACCTTATTCCACACTTGTTTTCGAAATCGAACTTCTTGAGATTGTTAAAAAATGAGAAGTGCAGAATTNNGAAAGTCAGCTTTTATGAAGCTGATGCTCCCGATACTGTTGAAAACTTCGTTACGCTTGCAAAAAAGGGTTTTTATGACGGCCTCGCCTTCCATAGGGTAATCCCGGACTTTGTAATCCAGGGCGGATGTCCTTTCTCAAAGGATATGAACGATCCGAGAGTTGGCACAGGAGGTCCTGGCTACAAAATAAAATGTGAACTCGACGGCAAAAACCAGTACCACGACAGGGGCGTCCTTTCAATGGCACACGCCGGCAGGAATACAGGCGGTTCTCAATTCTTTATCTGCCACTCCAGAACCAATACAAAACACCTCGACGGAGTGCATACATGCTTTGGAAAAGTGTTTGAGGGAACTGATGTGATTGATAAAATACGTCAGGGAGACAAAATTGAAAAGATCACAATTATAGAAGAATAAAATGGCATTTGAAATTACAGGCAGAATAATTGACATTTCCCCGGTAAACCAGGTAAGTGATAAATTCAAAAAGCGTGAATTTGTTATCGAAAACAAAGAATCTGGAGGAGGTGCTGTATTTGTTAATTATATCAAGTTCCAGCTTATCCAGGATAAATGTGACCTCATTAATGAATCATTCCTCAACGAAGAGGTTAAGATATGGTTCAATCTGAAAGGGAACAAATGGGAACGCGATGGGAAAATAAACTATTTTACCAATCTCGATGCCTGGAAAATTGAAAGAGCCTCTTCACAGGGACACGATCAGAATGTTTCATCGTCACGCCCTGCCCTGGAGGACATTCCGCCTGAAAATGATGAACTGAGCGATCTGCCGTTCTGAAAAGAATACGAGAGACTGAATCAAAAATTCAGTCTCTTTTTTTTATCTTGTCTGCAAAATTGTTCATTCGTTTTAATTAATACTGTAACCTCAAAAATGAAGATAATAAAGCTCATACCGGCACTCCTCTGTTTAATAACCGCTTTCGCCCAGGCTCAGCTGCCCGAAAATATCATTCCTCAGAATCCCAGACAGATACTTCTCCCCTGGAACCGGCTCATCCAGCCGGCAGGCCTCCAGGTATATTTCGGAGACAAGGCTCTGGAGAACCATGCCATGGAAGCAGCTCTTTCACCCGACGGAAAATATCTTGCTGTAATGGAGAGATACAGCATCGTCTTTATCAGTACTGCAGATAACCTGGTAAAATTTACTCTTCCGAATAATAATCATCCCGACCTGAAAGGAGGAATGAATACCTATTCCGGGATCACCTGGCATATCAACAATAATTCTGCGGAGGTATACTGGAGTGCTATTGGAATAAAAAACCGATCATTCATTGTTTCTGCAAAATGGGATGGAACAAAAGCAGAATTCAGCAGGCTCATAGAATATAAAGCTGCTCCTCAGACAGATATGGCTCTTCCAAACGAATTCCTGATAACCAAAGAATCATCAGGTGAATTCTTATATGTTGTCCTTAATGGTAATAATAACCTGATAAAACAGAGCCTTGCAACAGGAGATACAATCTGGACTGCAACTCCCGGAGTTGCCCCTTACGGTATCGTAAGGGCCGCCGGAAAAATATATGTTACCAACTGGGCTGGAAGGATACCTGAAGCAGGCGATAAAGATGTTGCCGGTGTACCATGGGGAATAGCAAGGGTTGACAATCAGGCCGGCGGTTCAACAAGGGAAGGAAGCGTCGCCGTTATCAATCCGGAGAACGGAAAGATAATAAAGGAGATAATTGTAGGCCTCCATCCAAATGAAATTATCGCAAACAGGAGCGGAAAATTCATTTATGTCACAAACTCCAACAGCGACAATGTTTCTGTAATAAACACATCAACAGATAATGTTTCTGAAACTATAAATGTAAGACTTCAGCCAGCCATCAACCAGTTCTTTGGCGATTCTCCGGACGGCCTTTGCCTTTCTCCTGACAATAAAACTCTTTATGTGGCGAACGGAATGGATAATGCTCTTGCTTCAATAAAACTTGGCAAAAAGGCTTCCGAAAAAGGCTGCGGACAATCGAGTATTGTCAGCGGATTTATCCCCACAGGAGCCTACCCTTCAGCAATAAACATTCTGAACCCGGGTATCCTCTATGTTTGCAACCTCGAAGCCGCTGGTGTAAGGCTTGGTCTTCCCGATGTAAAATCTAAGAATCTTACCTACAATTCACATCACATGTTGGCTTCAGTCTCAGTAATCCAGGTTCCGCGTAAAAGCGAGCTGAAAGCCTATACCGATACGGTCGTCGCAGTAAACGACCTTGCCAGGGCTACACTTTCGAGGGAAAAGCCTTTACCGGATGCTAGACCAAAGGCGGTTCCTGAAAGGATAGGCGAGCCTTCATTATTCAAGCATGTTCTCTATATCATTAAAGAAAACCGAACTTACGACCAGGTCCTGGGAGACATGAAACAGGGCGATGGAGATCCGGCACTCTGTATTTACGGTGCAGAAATTACTCCCAACACTCATAAGTTATGTGAAGAGTACCTGCTTCTCGATAATTTCCATGTTTCGGGCAAATGCTCTGCCGAAGGACATCAGTGGACAGATGCCTCAATTGTTACAGATTATATTGAAAAAAACATGAGAGCATGGTTCAGGAGCTATCCCCACGTGCAGACTGATGCTCTCGTATATGCACCAACCGGTTTCCTGTGGGATAACGGATTGAAGCATGGAAAATCAGTCAGGATCTATGGCGAAGCAGCCATTCCTGTTTTTGACAATAAGCTGAAGTGGACTGATATTTATAATATGTTTATAAAGGGAGAAAAAGTAGATTTCTTCAACAAGACTACCATTGAGCCGGTAAAGAACATCCTCAGTCAAACCTACCCGTCATTTGGGAATCATGAATTCTCTGATGCCATGCGGGCAGATGCTTTTATAAAAGAACTGCATGATTTCGAAGCATTGCCAGGCGATCAGCTGCCTGACCTGATGGTTATGGCACTGCCTAATGACCATACTGCCGGAATTCGTCCGGGCTATCCTACCCCGCGTGCAATGGTTGCCGATAATGACAGGGCACTCGGGCTTATTGTGGAAGCAGTCACAAAAAGCAGGTTCTGGGAAAACACTGTGATATTTATCGTAGAGGATGATTCCCAGGGAGGTTGGGACCATGTTTCAGCATATCGCACCGTTTCACTTGTTATCAGTCCCTATTCAAGACTCAGATCTGTCAATCACACTTTTTATACCCAGCCTTCAATGGTAAGGACCATAGAACAGATACTGGGCCTGCCGCCAATGAATATCCAGGACGCTATTGCCAACCCGATGGCTGATTGTTTCGGAAATGTTATTGACAAGACTCCTTTCACGGCAGTTCCTTCCAACATCAGGATTGATGAAATGAATCCTCAGTTGGTCTCACTGAACGGAAGGGCACTCCATTATGCAAAAAAAAGTATGCTGCCTGAATTCGATGGCATCGATTCGGGCAATGACGATCTTTTAAACAGGATCCTTTGGTTTGCTGAAAAAGGGAATACTCCCTATCCGTCAAAATATGCAGGTGCCGATAAGGATGACAGGGAAGGGAACGATCTTAATTAAAGCAATGACATTAAATGGATAATATATATTCTAATCCGCTTTTGGAGAAATGGGACACACCCTTCGGCACTCCGCCTTTTGACCGGTTCACAATCTCGCATTTTAAGCCTGCAATCGAAGAAGCTATTAAGCTTGCATCTGCAGAGATAGCATTAATTACAGCTAATCAGGATAAACCAGTCTTTGAAAATGTCATTGCCGCTCTTGATCGCGCCGGTGATAAGCTAGGCGATATCGCCTCGGTGCTTTTTAACCTAAACAGTGCTGAAACAAACAGTGAGATGCAGGCAGTTACACAGGAGGTTTCTCCTCTTCTTGCCCGCTTCTCCAATGATATTACCCTTAACAAGGAACTTTTTCTGAAAGTTAAATCAGTTTTTGATTCACGAGAAGCAGCAGGGCTTAACCGTGAACAGATGATGCTTCTCGAAAAGAGCCATAGGAACTTTGTACTTGGGGGCGCCGGCCTTGATGACGAAAATAAATCACGATTCAGGGAAATTTCGGAGGAGCTTGCACATTTGCAGATAAAGTTTGAAGAGAATGTTCTGGAAGATACCAACGCTTTCGAACTTCATATTACAGACAAGAATGATCTTTCAGGATTACCTGATGGTTTTATTGAAATGGCAAAACTGGATGCTAAAAACAGGAATAAAGATGGATGGGTGATCACCCTCCATGCACCCAGCTATATCCCATTCATGAAATATTCCACTAACCGATCGCTGAAAGAACTCCTTTTTAAAGCGTATGGATCACGGGCTTTTCACAAAGATTCACATGACAACCGAGAGCTTGCAGCCAGAATTGCAAACCTTCGGCTGGAGTTAGCTGATTTATTGGGATTTAAGAACTTTGCAGAGCTTGCTCTGGTCGACAGGATGGCGGAAACGGCTGAAAAGGCCGGAACATTTCTCACTGAGCTTCATTCAGCGTCAAAACCTGCTGCCATAAGAGATCTCGAAAAAGTCAGGAATTTTGCTGCTGAAAATGGTTTTTCAGGGGAACTGGAAAAATGGGACTGGGCTCACTATTCCGAAAAGCTTCAGAAAGCTCAGTTTGATATTGATGATGAAGTGCTGAAGCCATATTTCGCTCTCGGGAATGCGGAACGGGGTATTTTTGAACTGGCTGAAACCCTCTACGGGATCAGATTTATCCCGAATTCCAATATACCAGTTTACCATCCTGAAGTAAAAACCTGGGAAGTCAGGGACGGTGACGGCACCTTCATAGCAATACTCTACATTGATTATTTTCCAAGGCCGGGCAAGAATGGCGGCGCATGGATGACCAGCTTCAGGGAACAAAGGGTTCAGGATGGAAAGGATACGAGGCCCCTTATCTCAATCGTCGCCAACTTTACCAGACCTACTGATACCAGACCGTCTCTTCTGACCTTTAATGAAGTGACAACGTTCCTTCATGAATTCGGACATTCATTGCATGGAATGCTTACAAAATGTACATATGAAGGTCTTTCAGGTACAAGTGTTGCCAGGGACTTTGTGGAATTGCCATCACAGTTCATGGAAAATTTTGCATTCGAGAAAGAATGGCTTTCCTCATGGGCCCGCCATTATGTTTCAGGTGAAATAATTCCCGACTGGCTTATAGATAAAATCAGGGCTTCTTCGACCTTTAATGAAGGATATGCATGCAACAGGCAGCT
>PMIG01000234.1:0-30414 GCA_003157055.1 Bacteroidales bacterium
CTGATCTTCTCAAGGCCTTTTTTATTCAGGATCTTGATTTTCCTGCCGTTAAGCTCGATCAGCTTATCGGTCTTAAATTCAGATAACAGACGAATTACCGATTCAGTAGCTGTTCCGACAATATTTGCAAGCTCTTCGCGGGTAAGCGATATCCTGAGGTAATTCTGTTCATCGAGACTAAAATCATTCAGCAAAAGAAGCAATATCTCAGCAAGACGTTCCCTTACCGTTTTCTGTGCTATATCAGTTATAAATGAATTTGCCTCTCCTAGCTCATGGCAGGCAAGCTTTAGCAACTCAAGAGCGAATGAAGAATTACTTTTTACAAGCGAGATAAGAATTTCAGAAGGGATGAAGCAAACCTGGCAATCATCAATGACCTTCGCAGAAGTGCATGCTACTTCGTTGCTCAGGACGCTCCTGTAGGCTATAATTTCTCCTGGCTTGGCAAAGCGGATTATCTGTTCTTTTCCATCCAGGCCTGTCTTAAAAACCTTGATTATACCACTGTGAATGCAATAAAAACCGCTTATCCTGCTGCCTTCGGTATATAGAATTTCACCCCGGCGGAACTGACGGAACTCTTTTTCAAAATTGAGCATGTCAGATTCTTCCCTGGTCAGAAACCTGAAAAGAGAGCCGTTTTCCAATGAGCATTGATCACAAAAAGGAACCGGAATATCGTGCTGCTTCATAACTTTTGATACTTATTGTACAACGAATAACAACTTGATGATGAAAATGTTCAGATTATTAAAAAGCACTCCTGAACTGATCCAGGAAGCGAACATCATTTTCAAAATATAAACGGAGGTCATTTACCTGGTACTTGAGCATGGCCGGTCTNNCAACCTTTGCCCCCGCAGATCGTACAGCTTACATCCATCTCGGCAGAGGGTTCCGTGAACGGGAAGTAGGAAGGCCTGAGCCGGATCTCTGTTTTTTTACCATACATCTCCCTGGCAAAAAACATCAAAGTCTGTTTAAGATCTGCAAAAGAGACGTTTTCATCAATATAGAGCCCTTCTACCTGATGAAAAATGCAATGTGCCCTTGCTGATATTGCCTCATTACGGAAGACCCTCCCCGGAGATATAGTCCTTATCGGAGGCTTCTGGTTCTGCATAACTCTCACCTGTACAGAAGAAGTATGTGTGCGAAGCAGAATATCATCAGGAGAAGAATCTTCTGTAGATAGCCGCGAAATGTAAAAGGTATCCTGCATATCACGGGCGGGATGTTCAGGAGCAAAATTGAGCTTGGTGAATACGTGATCATCGTCCTCAATCTCCGGCCCTTCTGAAACAGTAAACCCTATGCGCTCAAAAATATTTATAATCTCATTTCTCATTATTGAAATGGGATGGCGCGACCCAGTATTATAGGGAACAGAGGGGCGCGAAAGATCATTGATTAAAGATTTGTCGTCGGCAGGCTGCAACTGCAATTTCAGAAAATTGTACTTTTCTGCTGTAAGCTGTTTTAACAGGTTAAGTTTCTGGCCGATTTCCTTCTTCTCCGAAGGAGGAACGTTTTTGAAATCCTCAAACAGATCAGAAAGCAGACCCTTTTTACTCAGGAATTTAAGGCGGAAAGACTCAAGTTCTTCGTGGCTGTTAACTGACAAATCATTTATTTCAGCAAGCAGGGCATTTATTTTATCAAGCATCGGGAGAAAATAACAAATTAGTTTTTAATGATTTTAATTTTTAGGATCCTGACATCCTTTACTGGTTTATCTCCGGCATCGGTTTGAACGGCAGCTATTTTGTCGACAACATCGAGACCTTCTATTACTGCACCAAAAACAGTATATGTCTGATCAAGCCGCGGAACTCCTCCNNAAATAATTAAACATTTTTAAGGATACTTTTTCCTGGATATCTCCATCAGTCATGGAAATACCTGCTTTATGGATGCTGTCTCCGACCTCTTTCATAAGCAGGCCGAACATGGCCTGTTTAATATTACTGTTTATTTTTTGTTCTGCCAGGTTAAGTTCATCATCATTGAGCACAGTACCCTGGACAATATAAAACTGTGTGCCCGACGATCTCATCTCCGGGTTTATATCATTACCTTCCCTTGCAGCTGCCAAACCACCTTTCCGATGAAAATATTCCTTCCTGAATTCTGCGGGGATTGTATATGTATTCAGAGAATCAGCGGTTTTTGAAATTGGAACGGTCCTGGTTGCCGGATCACCGGCCTGGATCATAAATTTATTGATGACACGATGGAACGAAATTCCTTCAAAAAAACCTGAATTAACCAGTTTAAGAAAGTTATCGCGGTGTAGAGGAGTGTTATCATACAACTTGAGCTTAATGTCACCAAGGCTTGTTTTCATGAGAATAACACTATTTTCATTCCCGGCAGGAGTACCGCAGGAAAGTGTTATTAAGAAAAAAGAAAAGGTAAATATCCTTACAAATAATTTGTTCATGAATATTTTCTTTTAGTTAATAATGTTAAGCAAATCTGAATGCAAAGATATTTAACTTTGCCCGATCATAAAAAATGATTTTTAATTATTCTCGTTTTATTTGATTTGCGGCATTGGGGGAAGAAATAAACATGAAAAGAATTTACAATATTTTACTTGGACTGGCGATTGCAATCTATTTGTTTTCCGCATGTACGAGAAAGCTTAATCCTTCTCATTATACGGGAACAAAAGAAAATTCATATGATTCGTCAGCTGCAGAATATGTATATATTGAAGCGGTGAAGCAAAAATTGCTTGGCAATGCAGGAGATGCTATTAAATTGTTCGAGCAGTGTATAAAATCCGATCCGTCAAATGACGCTGCATATTTTCAGATCTCGCAGATACTCATTGGCACTGGCGATATTAATAATGGGAAAAAATACGGACTTAGGGCACATGAACTGAACCCCGATAATTTCTGGTATACAATTATGCTAGCTGGAACTTACTACCAGGAGAAAAACCTTGACAGTGCAATTATCTTCTATGAGAAAGCAGTTAAAGGATTTCCTGAAAAGGAAGATTTACAAATAAACCTTGGAAATTTGTATGCAGAAAACAACAAGCTTGAAAAGGCATTGCAGGTATTCGAAAATCTGGACAAAAAATATGGAATTAACGAAACATCTACTCCATCAGGAGTAAAGGTATTAATGGCAGAAGGCAAGTTCCAGGAAGCAGAAGACAGGGTAAAGAAGCTTATAGAAAAATTCCCGGATGTAATTCTTTACAGCGGTCTTTTGGCTGAGATCTACAATAACAATAAGGAAAACGTGAAGGCTTACGAGGTCTATAAGGACCTTATAAGAAAAAGCCCGGACAATCCTGAAACGCAAATGTCACTTTGTAACTTTTTTTTAGATCAAAAAAACTATAATGAGCTGCTTCTGTTATTAAACAAGGTAATCCTAAATAATGATATTAAAAGAGAAGATAAAATAGGTTTATTTTCCAAAATTATCGAAAGCCCGGAACTAATAACAGCGAAGGGAAATGAACTGCAGTTGGCATGTATGATAATGGAAGCGGCTTATAAAGATGACGACATTGTTTTATTACTAAGACCTGAATTTTTAACAGCTGAAAAAAAGCTGAATGAAGCTGCTGCAAGACTTGAGGAGATAATCATTAGCAGGCCCGACAATTATTACGCGTGGGAGAAACTTCTGTTTGTTTATCTTGAAGAAAAAGACTATAAAAAGCTCCAGGAAAAAGGCGAATTATGTGCTACCAGGTTTAACAGATCATTCCCGGCTAAGTTACTTTACGCAACTGCTGCCGTTGAAAACAAGCAATACGATATTGCAATTGAGGAGTTAAGAAAAGCCAATATTCTGGCCGGGGATGATAAGGACATGCTGTTACAGGCTCTATCATTGCAGGCAGATGTATATTACAGGATGAAAGAGTATGATAAATCATTTAAAGCATTTGATGATGCACTTAAACAGAATCCAAATGATGTTACCTTGCTAAATAATTATGCTTATTACCTTGCAGAACAGAACACAAGGCTAAAAGATGCTGAAAAAATGGCCCGGAAAGTAATTGAAACTGAAAAAGAGAATACTACATTTCTTGATACTTATGGATGGGTTTTATACAAAAGAGGAAAGCTTAATGAAGCTGCAAGAGTTATGGAAAATGTAATTAAAATCGGGAAAGAAACAGACGCAGAATGGTACGAGCATTACGGATATATATTAAAAAAGAAAAACGATTGTTCCGGTGCTGTAACTAATTGGAACATTGCGATTAAAATCGATTCCTCGAAAACTAATTTGATTAAAGAAATACAAAAATGTCAGGGAGACCGCTGATATTTCTTTTTTTAATCCTATTTACTAATTGTTCTGCTTTAAAAACAGGCAAAACAATTACTGAACAGATCAACAACCCCTGTTTTGAGCTCGCAAATGTTAAAAATCAGAATTTGTCTGCTAATGATTTTAATATAAAGAAGGCTGAGATAGAGATTAATATTGACAATGAGAAACAAAAGCTTCTGGCTTCAGTTAAGTATAAAACACCGGGAAGGTGGCTTATCTGTCTTAAAAGTAATACTGGTATTGAGGTTGCCAGAGCATTTATAACGGTCGACACTTTATTGATAAATGACAGGCTGCATAAAAAGCTGTATTATGGGAGTATAAGATCAATTGAAAAGAAATGCGGAATACCTTTTATTACACTACCTGTCCTTTTTGGCGATTTTATTGCAGGGAATGTTTCCATAAGGGATTCTGCTAAATGTATTGATGGAAGAGATATGAAGACTTTTAAATTTGGAGAAAGTGAAATAGAATATTTATTAAGCTGCAAGGATAATAAAATTATTAGTTCAAAGATAAGAAGACCTGGGGGTAATGAAATTCAGGTATCATATTCGAAAATGAAATTAGTTAATAAATACAAATATCCGGCAAGACTAATAATAAGAGATCCTTCAGAAAAATGCATTTTAGAAATAAAGATCAGAAATATAGAATTTAAGAATATTGAAAAAGTTGATTTTATTCCTGGGAAAGGATATAATTATATATTACTGAAGTGAAGCTGAAATTACTATTTACTATTATTTTGTTATGTTGTTATGCCATCGCTATAGGCCAGACAAGGGGCGAATTGGAAGAACAAAGAAAGAAAACACTGGAGGAAATTACATATGTTGACGGCCTTTTAAAGAATACTGAAAAGCAAAAAAGTGAAAGCATAAACTCGCTTAAAATTCTAGGGCAAAAAGTAAACCTGAGAGAATCGGTTATTTCAGGAATGGGACAGGAAATAGACTTGCTAAATGAACGAATTGATATTAACAGACAGGCTATAGATATGATGGAGAGTGATTTAAAAATATTAAAGGAAGATTACTCCAGAGCAATCATTAATTCTTATAAATCAAAAAAGATAAATCCGGACATAGTTTACATTTTATCTGCCAGAGACTTTAATCAGGGATATAAACGACTTAAATATTTGCAGCAGGTATCTAAATTCAGGAGAAACGAGTCAGAAGTAATTTCTCAATTGAAGCTTGAAATAGTAAGTACAAAGGAAAAACTGGAGAATGATCTGGAAAGGATTTCTGATTTGAGACATAAAGAAGTTCAGCAGAAAGAAATTCTGGTGGGTGAGCAACAAAGAAAAACTAAAGTTGTTAAAAACCTTGGTAACAAGGAGAAACAACTAAAAAAAGAGCTGGAAGAGAAGAAGATTATTGCTGATCGGATTGAAAAGGCGATAGCGAAAATAATTGAAGAGGAAAGGAAAAAAAGCATAAAAAATGAGCTTACACCGGAACAAAAACTTATTGGTGAAGATTTTTCAGTGAATAAGGGAAGATTGCCATGGCCGGTAGAGAAAGGAATAATAACAAGTCATTTTGGAGTGCACAAGCATCCTGTATTAAAATATGTTACTGAAAACAACTTTGGGATTGAGATAACAAGCTCTGGAATGAATTTAGCAAGAAGTATATTTAAAGGCGAAGTAACAGCTATAACTGCCATTTCTGGTGCAAATATGACAGTAATAATAAGACACGGAATTTATTATTCAGTATACACAAATCTGGTAAATGTGAAAGTAAGAAAAGGAGAGGAAGTTAATACGAAGCAGATTATTGGAGAAGTTTATCAGGATCCTTCTGCAAGCAATAATTCAACAATAAAATTCATGATTTTTGAAAAACAATATCTGGATCCTGAATTATGGATAGCAAAAAACTGATATGAACTGAAACAAATTTTAATTTATTAAGTATAAAGAATCTTATTTGAAGCAATGCTCAAACAGCTTACAATAGAATCTGATATAACCAATCTCAATATGGTTGAAAATGCAATTGATTCGTTGACAAATGAGATTGGTATAAGTCAGGATAATTATGGAAAAATACTGGTTGCTGTACTGGAAGCTGTTAATAATGCAATAATACATGGGAATAAAGCAGATTCAAAAAAAACGGTTGAAATAGATTTTTGGGTGAAAAAGAAAGATTTGAATATTTCTGTAACAGACAAAGGAAAAGGATTTAAACCGGCCGAAGTACCGGATCCTACCAAACCGGAAAATATTGAAGCAATAAATGGAAGGGGGATATTTCTGATGTCTAAGCTTGCAGATGCAATAGAATTTAATAAAAGAGGAAACAGCGTTACAATGATATTTAAAAATATAACACCTTGAAAACAAGGATATTTTATGATGGTATAAAGTACAGGTTAAAGAATAGCAGGAAGGTACTGAAATTAATTGAAAAGGTTATCGGGGAATACAGAAAGCCCAGAGGTAGCCTTTCTTTTATTTTAGTAAGCGATGAAGAATTGATAAAAATCAACAGGGAATTTTTGCAACATAACTATTTTACTGATGTTATTGCTTTTGATTATGGTAAAAGTGATTTACTCGATGGTGAAATTTATTTAAGTCTGGATACGATTAAATTAAATGCCTTTAACTATAATGTTAGTTTAAGAAATGAGTTAATAAGAGTAATGATTCATGGGACACTTCATCTTTGCGGATTCAAAGATTCAACTAAAAGTGAAAAAGGAAGAATGACAAGGCTTGAGAACAAATGGATTTTAAAATTAAAGTTGAATTAAATGGATTTCAGATATGAAGTAATAGTAGTTGGGGGAGGTCATGCCGGATGTGAAGCAGCTCATGCTGCTGCGAAGATGGGAGCAAGAACCTTGCTTGTGACAATGGACATGACAAAGCTGGCACAAATGTCGTGCAATCCTGCAATGGGTGGAATCGCAAAAGGACAGATTGTAAGAGAAATTGATGCATTAGGTGGATTGAGCGGGATCATTACCGATCGAAGCATGATACAATTCAGAATGCTTAATAAGTCGAAAGGTCCTGCAATGTGGAGCCCAAGGGCTCAATGCGACAGGCAAAAATTTACGAGCGAGTGGAGAAAAGAACTGGAACAAACAAAAAACTTGCATATATGGCAGGAACAAGCGAAAAAGATAATTATTGATAATAATAGGGCAATAGGAATTGAAACATCTTTTGGTAATAAGTTTTATGGAGATGCTGTCATTTTAACAAATGGAACTTTTCTTAATGGATTGATGCATGTGGGGCTTACAATGGTAAATGGAGGAAGGTCAGGAGAATCTGCGTCAATAGGTTTAAGCGAACAAATAAGAAATATGGGATTTCAGGTTGAAAGAATGAAAACCGGAACAAGCGCAAGAATTGACGGAAGGACAATTGACTTTAATTCGATGGTTGAACAGAAGGGAGATGGAGAAGGTAGATCATTTTCATATAAGAACAATATTTTGAAAATTCAAGACCAGATGAGCTGTTTTATTACTCATACTAACGAGGAGGTTCATAAAGAAATAAAAAAGGGAATGGAATTTAGTCCTTTATATACAGGAAGAATTAAAGGAATTGGACCAAGGTACTGCCCTAGCATAGAAACAAAAATTATAACATTTAAAGATAAAGAGTCTCACCAGCTGTTTATTGAACCAGAAGGACGGGATACTATTGAATATTACGTAAACGGGTTTTCAAGCAGCCTTCCTCTGGAAACACAGATAAATGCATTAAGAAAAGTAAAGGGACTTGAAAATGTCGAGATATTCAGACCTGGATACGCAATAGAGTATGACTTTTTTCAGCCTACCCAGCTTAAAAACAGCCTTGAAACAAAAATGATTAAAAACCTTTATTTCGCAGGACAGATTAATGGAACCACTGGATACGAAGAAGCTGCCGCCCAAGGTTTAATAGCAGGCATTAATGCAACATTAAAAATAAGAGGAAGAAATAAATTTGTGCAAGGTCGGGACGAATCTTATATTGGAGTTTTGATTGACGACCTGGTAACAAAGGGTGTTGATGAACCTTACAGGATGTTTACATCCAGAGCGGAGTACAGGATTTTACTTAGGCAAGATAATGCTGATGAAAGATTGACCAGAAAGGGATTCAATTTGGGATTAGCAGAAAAGGAAAGGATAGAGATTCTGGACGAAAAAGAAAAAATGGTAAATGAAATAATGACATTCCTTAGAAAGGAGACAGTAGTACCTGAAAAGATTAATAATTGGTTAAGAAAGAAAAAAACATCTGAAATTAAGCAGAAAACAAAAGCCGTTAACATTGCTGCCAGACCACAGATTGAATTAAAAGAACTTATGGAAAATATAAAAGGATATAAGAAGTTGTCAGCTGTGAATTCTGAAAGGTTCAACGAGATTGCAGAATCTGCAGAGATCAGGATTAAGTATAAAGGATATATTTTAAGAGAGAAACTTATGGCTGATAAAATAAGTAGATTGGAAAATTTAAAAATTCCTGAAGAGATTAATTATAGTGAACTAGTCTCAATTTCAACAGAGGGAAGACAAAAACTAGAAAAAATTAAACCTGAGAATATAGGACAAGCTGGTAGAATAAGCGGCGTCTCTCCTTCCGATTTAGGAATTTTGCTTATGTATTTGGGCAGATAAACTGTTCCACGTGGAACAAATTTATTTAAAACATATTTTATTTTTATGAAACTGAAAGGTTTGCTTATTGATATACATAAGAGAAAAATATTTCCCGCGATAATTACTATAAAAAACGGAAAGATCGGGAATATTGAATTGAATAAAGGAAATGAAGGTAATTTTATTCTTCCTGGGCTTATTGATTCCCATATTCATATTGAAAGCTCTATGGTATCTCCTGGTTCTTTTGCGATGGAAGCTGTTTCACGTGGAACTATAGGTGTGGTTTCTGATCCACATGAGATAGCAAATGTACTGGGAACAGACGGAGTAAACATTATGATTGAAGATGGAGAAAAAGTTCCGTTAAAATTCTGGTTTGGTGCACCATCCTGCGTTCCCGCCACTAAATTTGAAACTTCAGGAGCAAAAATAAATAGCGCTGGAATAAAAGAACTTTTAAGTAGAAAAGAGATAAAATACCTATCCGAAATGATGAATTATCCGGGTGTTATTTTAGGGGATAATGAGGTAATGGAAAAAATTAAAATTTCAATCGATAAGGGAAAGCCGGTAGACGGACATGCACCAGGATTAACAGGTGAAGATCTGAAAAGATATGTCGCTGCAGGGATATCAACAGACCATGAGTGTAGCACAATTGAAG
This sequence comes from Bacteroidales bacterium, assembly GCA_003157055.1. Taxonomy (GTDB): domain Bacteria; phylum Bacteroidota; class Bacteroidia; order Bacteroidales; family VadinHA17; genus LD21. Next base: position 9,623 of record PMIG01000234.1, read on the forward strand.
AAGCAAGAGAAAAAATTAGTCTGGGTATGAAGATTCTGATAAGGGAAGGAAGCGCTGCAAGGAACCTTGACGCATTGAAGGAACTCTATAAGACAAACCCACAGGATTTAATGCTTTGCAGTGATGATCTTCATCCTGAAATGTTAATGAAAAGACATATAAACAAATTAATTTCAAAACTGGTTTCTGAAGGATACGACCTTTTTGATGTAGTTAGAAGCGCAACCATAAATCCGGTATTTCATTATGGGCTGGAGGCAGGACTGTTGAGGATTGGAGATCCTGCAGACTTCATTATTGTTGATGATCCGGGGAAAATGAATGTGCTGGAAACATGGATAGATGGGAAAAAAGTCTTTGAAAAAGGCAAGACAACTTTTAAAAATAAATTCGGCAAAAGTCAGAACAAATTTAATTGTTCTGAAATACAGGAAGAAAGCATTGCTATTAAGTTAACAGGGGGGAAAATAAGAATTATAGAGGCTTTTGACGGGGAACTATTGACAAAGGAGATAATCAGGGAATTGCCGGCAGAGAAAGGCATTGAATCAGATACGGAAACCGATATGCTTAAAATTGTTGTAAAAGACAGGTATAATGATGCTCCTCCGGCAGTCGGATTTATTAAGGGATTTGGACTGAAGAAAGGTGCATTTGCCAGCTCTGTGGCACATGATAGTCATAATATAATTTGCATAGGTACAAGAGATTCTGATATAGCCGCCGCGATAAATGAAGTAGTGAAAATGAAGGGTGGTCTTGCCGTTGTGAACGAAGGGAATATAGAAACACTAAAACTTCCCATCGCCGGGATCATGTCAGATAGACCAGTCAGTGAAGTTGCTGATAAATATGCGTCACTTTCCTCTCTTGTAAAATCACTCGGATGTAGAATGTCAGCTCCGTTCATGACTCTCTCATTTATGGCATTGCTGGTAATACCGGAGCTAAAGCTCAGCGACAAAGGACTCTTCGACGGTCGTAAATTCGAACTCGTGCCATTGTTCGTTGATTAAACGGAATTCACAGATCTATGTCGGTCGAACATAAAAAAATATTACCCTTAATTCCCGATAAGCCCGGTGTTTACCAGTTTGTAGACTCTTCGGAGATTATTATTTATGTGGGGAAAGCAAAAAACCTCAGGAAGCGGGTTTCTTCATACTTCAATAAAAACCAATCGGGTAAAACAACGGTAATGCTGAAGAAGGCAGCCAACATCAGACATATTGTTGTGGACAATGAATCAGATGCACTTTTACTTGAGAACAACCTTATTAAGAAACTACAGCCCAGGTATAACATACTTTTAAAAGATGATAAAACCTACCCATGGATATGCATAAAAAACGAGCATTTCCCCCGGGTTTTCAGCACGAGAAATACTATAAAAGACGGCTCTTTATACTTTGGTCCATATACATCTGGCCTGATGGTTAAGACCCTTGTTGATCTGGTGCGGCAGCTTTATAAGCCAAGAACCTGCTTTCTTAACCTTACAAAGGAAAACATATCAGCCGGAAAATTCAGGCCTTGCCTTGAATACCATATTGGCAACTGCCTGGCCCCATGTGTCGGTTTTCAGACAGAAGAGGAGTACAATGAAAATATCCAACAGCTTAAAAATATTCTGAAAGGAAATATTTCAACGGTATATGAACACCTGAAACAGGTAATGATAAAATATTCTGTAGGGCTTCAGTTCGAAAAAGCGCAATTGATCAAAGAAAAGATCGACTTGATTTCAAAATACAGGAGCAAGTCTTCCATTGTAAGCTCGACTATAAAAAATGTTGACGTATTTGCTATTAGCCAGGACATCGACAACTCATACATTAACTATCTGAAAGTGGTTAACGGTGCTGTTATTCAGGCTTTTACACTTGATATTAAAAGCCGCGTAGATGAGGACAAAGAGTCTCTGCTTGGTTTTGCAATAACAGAGATAAGACAAAGATTATCAAGCGATTCACCAGAAATAATTGTCCCGTTTAAACCCGATATTCTTCTTGAAAAAATCAAGTATACCGTTCCCGTAATTGGCGACAAGATAAAACTCCTTGAGCTGGCTTCCCGAAACGCCATCTATTATAAGCTTGAGCAGCGCAAGAAACATGAGGTCGCAAAACCAAAGGATCGCACAGGAAAAAACCTTGAACGGCTGAAATCAGATTTACATATGGCAGAAATGCCTGTTCACATTGAGTGTTTTGACAATTCGAACATAATGGGCACTAATCCGGTTGCGGCCTGCGTGGTTTTCCGGAACGCCAGGCCAAGCAAGAAGGATTACCGTCACTTCAACATAAAAACCGTTACGGGGCCGGATGATTATTCGTCTATGGAGGAAATTGTATTCAGACGGTATAAAAGAATGATTGAGGAAAATCAGAAGCTTCCGCAGCTGGTGATAATCGATGGGGGCAAAGGACAGCTTTCCTCGGCAGTGAAAAGCCTTGATAAACTTGGTTTAAAGGATAATCTGACAATTATAGGCATTGCAAAAAAGCTTGAAGAGATTTATTTCCCTGGCGATTCAGTTCCTCTGTACCTGGATAAAAATTCAATAAGCCTTAAAATAATTCAGCAACTAAGGAATGAAGCCCACCGGTTCGGGATAAATTTTCACCGTGAAAAAAGATCATCAGGGATGATGAAGTCGGAACTGGATGAAATAAAAGGGATAGGTATAAAAACAAAAGAAATTTTATTGAAGGAAATCGGTTCTCCGGACAAAATCAGAAAATGCTCATTCATTGAACTCGAAAAGCTTATCGGAACTAAAAAAGCGGAGATACTTACCACATACCTCCATAAATAACGCTGGATTCCACGTGGAACAACAAGAATCCACAACTATCTTAAATATCTTAATTACAATAGAATAGCTTCGTTTACCTTTGGTTTTAACTCAATGAGAATCGAGTATTTTAAGCCGACCGGAACACCGGACATGAATAATTGATCAGAAAGAGCTGTTATTTCGAATTAGTGGAATGTTTATTCGAAAAATAAAAGTAAAAGATAAATCAATTTTGAAAAGAAGGGAAATATTAAAATCGCAATAAAGGGGAAAAAATTTCGAGTTTTTTCACTTTACGATCTTAATGGCTTAATAAAAAATCTAATGCTCTTTCAGACTCTTTAAAAATTCATCAGAAATATTTGTAGATCCTGAGGTAAAAAATCCTTTCATTCCTATTGACACGGCAACAATAGTATTTTCTTCATGGTCATCAATGAAGAGACATTCATTGGCGCTGAGTCCATACTTTTCAAGCAAAAGCCTGAAGATTTCCGGGTTTGGTTTTGAATAGCGGACCACAGCTGAAATAATTCCACCATCAAAATATTTAAAAAAAGAATAGCTTCTTTTTACTTCATCAAAGATATCAACCGGGAAGTTGGAAAGGTAATATAGCCTGTAACCATCTTTTTTAAGTCTGGGAATGAGTTTGACGTTCTCGTCAATGTCGGACATAATCTCAGTCCGTTTATTGAAAATAAGGGCTATTTCCTCCCTTCTGAGCGAAGATTTCTCTGCAATGCGATCAATAGCTTCCACGGTACTTATTTCACCGTTATCGAGAAGAAGCCATTCTATGCTTCCGAAGATATCCGAATGGATAATCTTCCTTTTAGCTTCAGGATAATTATTTTTTAAAAGGTATTCTTCCGGCCTGAAACTGATAAGAACATTCCCAAGGTCGAATACGATATTCCTGATCATATCAGGGATTCTTCATGCTGATGGGTTGTCCGGTTGCCTCAAGGACATTCCACCAAAGCTCACCTTCAACATCGATCTTCTTACGCTTGGCAACAGCCATCGGTATCGGGATAAGGGTAAATTCATAATTCCAGTAGCCGATTACAAAATCAGTCTTACCGGCAACTGCTGCATGAACTGCATTTTGTGCAAGCAGATTGCAGAATTTACTGTCGTTGGCATTAGCCGGTGCACTACGGATGATATAGCTTGGATCGATATACTTAATAGAATAGGGAAAGCCCTTTGAATCGAACTCTTCCTTTATCTTTTCCTTGAGATATATTCCGATATCCTTGTGTTTTACATTCCCGGAAGCGTCTTTCTGCAGGTCTTTTGATTCGATCAGATCCTGGCCGGCACCTTCTGCAACAACAATTACTGCATGATGCCTTTCTTCGAGCCGTTTCCGGAGTACCTTCAGGAATCCGCGGATCCCGTAAAGGTCGAAAGATATCTCGGGTACCAAAACGAAATTCACCTCCTGGATTGCAAGTGCAGCACTGGCAGCTATAAATCCCGAATCGCGCCCCATAAGCTTTACGAGAGCTATGCCGTTATATGCTCCCTGGGCTTCATTATGGGCATTCCTGATTATGTCGTTTGCAATTGAGAAAGCAGTTTCAAAGCCAAATGATTTCTGGATCAGATCAATATCGTTGTCAATAGTCTTGGGTATTCCTGCAACGCAAATTTTAAGTTTTCTTTTTATTATTTCCTCATGAATGGCATGAGCCCCCTTAAGGGTTCCGTCGCCTCCGATACAGAATAGAATATTGACGTTCAGTATCTCGAGAGTATCGACTATCTCTTTTACATCCTGTTCGCCTCGAGACATTCCCAGAAAAGAACCCCCCGCAAGATGAATATCGCTTACCATTGGCGCTGTAAGTTCAATTACGGAGTGATTAAATTTTGAAATGAACCCCTCATATCCGTATCTTATACCGAGGATCCTGCTTACACCATACCTGTAGAAAAGCTGATTTACAAGACCCCGGATAACATTATTGAGCCCTGGGCACAGTCCGCCGCAGGTAACGATAGCCACCTTTGTCTTGGCTGGTTCAAAGTAAATGGTCTCCTTTGGTCCGGCTTTTTCAAATGACACAGGCAGAACCCCGTTCTCCTGGTATTTTTGAAATGACTCAAGGGATACTTCGTAAAGGATCCTTTCATCATCCTTTACAAATTTATAAACAGGACTATCGGTCCTTTGGGTCTGTTTTAAGGGAGAAATCACATTACCCTTTCCAAGAGTGGTTATCAGGAAATCCTCATATTTCATTTCTCAAAAAATTGAATTAATAAACAGAAACCCGGAATGCAAAAGAGTTCCACAGAATTCAAAATTAGTTAATTTTTTGAATGTTTGATTTATGTGATTAACTGCAGAATTCAGATAATCTGTTTGATCCTTCCAACAAGTCCGCTCTCAAGCATCACTTTTATTCCATGAGGATGAATGGGTGCGGTCGTAAGCACTTCCTTTACCTTGCCCCCGGTAAGCCTGCCAGTGCGTTTATGTTCCGTAAGTTCAACCATCACTGATATTCCTGGCATGATATCTGCCCTCCGAGTTCCGTCCATCGCTGAATATAATTTAAATGAAAATGGCTTCTGTCAAATAATCAAGGGTACAATAATAAAGAATTTCCCGCAAGAAGATTATGTGAAATTGTAAATAGTGAAGAATTGTTGAAAAAACTTTTACAGAGAAAAACGACAATAATTATCAACCCCTGGTTCCTTTTACTTTAAGTTTTATCCTGTAGAGTCCCTTGCTGGCAGTGATGTAGAGACTTTTAAAATCCTTATCGCCAAAGCAGACATTTGCCGTCCAGCTTTCCGGGACAGGAATGTTGCCGATCCTGGTTCCGGTTTTGTCAAAAACAGTAACGCCTATGCCGGAAAGGAAGAGATTCCCTTCAGAATCGATCGTCATTCCGTCAGATCCCATCTCGCAAAAGAGTTTTTTCCCTGTTAATGAACCGTCGGGATTTATTGAATATGACCAAGTTTTATTTCCACGGATATCTGCAATAAAAAGTGTTTTCCCATCAGGTGTGCCAACTATTCCATTCGGCTGAACAAGATCGTCGGCAACCCTAATAGCTGTTTTATGACCCGGCTCAAGATAATAGACACATTGTTTATCCTGTGGCATTTTATCATGATCCCACCAGGGACGTTGATAAAAAGGGTCAGTGAAATATATCCCACCGTCAGGCCGGATCCATAGATCGTTAGGGCCATTAAGAAGATTCCCGTTGTAATTGGTCACAACCACTTCAACACTCTTTGTGGGAGAGATCTTCCACAACTCATTCTTATTATCGGCACAGGCCCAGAGGTTTCCCTTATTGTCGAAGGCCATGCCATTGGCTCGTCCTGACGGTTGCATATATACCGAAAGGCCTGTTTTTGTGTTCCAGACCATTATCCTGTCATTCGGTTGATCGGTGAAATAAACATTGCCTTTTATATCGGCAGTCGGACCCTCAGTAAATAGGAACCCGGTAGCAAGTTTTTCAAGCGTTGCCCCTTGTTTGATAATATTTCTCATTCCATCATCCTGGGCTGAGATGAATCTCAAGTTTAACATTAGAATGAGTAAGAAAAAAAATAGATTTTTCATTAAAGTATCTTTAAAACTATTCAATTAACGGTTTCCCCGCCGCAGTTGCTCCTCCTCCAATGGCAACATTTGAAACAACCGGCCCTGGTTATTTTTCTTATTAGCAGAAATGACGATTATTATCTGATTAATTGTTCTCTTTCTCTTCCTTTTCCGGATCATTTAAGAACAATCACTTTCAGATTCGATGGGTGAGCAGCATCGTGATAGATCCTCATAGTTGCTTTCTGGAAATCACTTTCTGAACAGGTATAGATATCGACAAATTTCTGTGGGTTTCTGTCGACCAGCGGAAACCAGGAATTCTGAACCTGGATCATTATCCTGTGACCTTTTTTAAAGGTATGGGCTACATCAGGTATTGAATACTTCACTTCAGTTACTTTCCCTGGCCTGAAGGGCTCCGGTTTCTCAAAGCTGTTCCGGTACTTGCCCCTGAAAACCTCTCCCCGCACCAGCATCTGATAACCGCCAAGAGGAACTTTCACATTCTGATCCGGAGCAGCCCTGGTATCGGAAGGAAGAACATCGATAAGCTTGACAATAAAATCAGCATCGGTACCGGTGGTGGAAACAAAAAGATCGGCAGTCAGCGGACCCGTAAAAGTGATATCTTCAGTAAGCACCCCGGTCTGGTAAACCATAACATCAGGTCTGCGCGATGCAAATCTTTGGTCATCAGTCATGTAGGTTGTAGTTCTGCGGGTATGGATATCTTCGGTATATGGGACAGGATGCATCGGGTCGGATAAATATTCGTCATAACTTGTTTTAACAGGTGGCGCTGAAAAAGAAGCCATTTCTCCTGGCATAAGATATAAGTTCTTTTCAGTTACATTTTCAGGCGGACATGTGTCGAATCTTCTCCATTCGTTTGAACCAGTGACAAATATTGTTGCTTCAGGGATATTAAGTTCTCCTTTGCCCATCAGGTAATAATCAAAAAAACTGACCTCTTCTTCGGCAAACTTCAAATTTGCATCAAGCCCCCAGTAAATGTTCCCCAGGTTTGTGGCCTTCCCGAACATCCACTGACCATGGGACCATGGACCCATTACAAGATAGTTCTTTGTTGAGGGAGGATTTTGCTTTTCAATTGACTGGTACGTATGAAGAGCGCCGTACATATCTTCTGCATCAAACCATCCGCCAACAGTCATTACTGCGGGCTTTACATTTTTCAGGTATTGCTGCGGGTCTCGCGATTTCCAAAACTCGTCATAGTTGGGATGCGTGAAGGTTTCTTTCCACCACCTGACACTATCACCGAAATATTTAGGCGATAGGTTTCTGATGGCTCCTGCGGAAAGGAAAAACTCATAATTATCCGGAGTCGGCCATATAAAACTAGGATTTCCGGTCCTTGTCAGCCCTCTGCGAGGCTTTCCGAACCAGAAATCGAACGGGAAACAGTCAAGAAGGAAGAAAGCTCCATTATGATGAACATCGTCTCCTATGAACCATGCGGTTACAGGTGCCTGCGGCGAGACTGCCTTGATAGCCGGATGAGCATTTATTATACCCATCGTAGAATAAAAGCCGGGATAAGAAATGCCAAAGAGGCCTACGTTGCCATTATTGTTTTTAACATTTTTAATGAGCCAGTCAACAGTATCCCAGGTGTCTGTAGTCTCATCAATGTCCTTATTGCTTTTCTTGTCCCGTACAACAGGACGGATATCCTCATATTCACCTTCGCTCATAAATTTTCCGCGGACATCCTGGAAAACCATAATATAGTTTTCCCTGGTAAACATGGAATAGACCATCAGATAACTGTTATATCTGTCAGGACCGCCGCCCTCTATGTTATAGGGAGTACGGGTCATAAGTATGGGATGTTTCACTGAATCGCTTTTGGGAGTATAGATTGAAGTAAAAAGCCTTATCCCGTCGCGCATAGTGATATAAACTTCTTGTTTGTCGTACTTATCCCTTATCGAAAATCCCGGTTGCGAAAACATTGCTGACGACAGCAATAACATTAAAACCAAAATAAATCCAAAAGACCTAAGAAGTCGTTTTCTCATTATAATTAAAGTTTAAATAAATTGTTTTATTAAATATACACTTCTGTTTTGATAATGAATCAAATATCAATCATTTAACCCAAGCCGGGATATCAGATTTCCTGGAGCAACCGGCTTGCCGTTTTTTGTTGCAACAGCGACAACGCTTGCTTTCACAATTGGTTTCTCGTCGGGGAGCCTGAATATATGCTGATCAAAAACAACCCTGATATTTCCTTCCCTTCGTAAATTAAGCCTGACAACAAATAGATCGCGACTCCTGAGCGGATATTTGTAATCTATCTCAATTCGCGTAATGATGACGTCAAGACCCTCTGCATGAAGCCCGGAGAAGCTTATTCCCCGGGAGATAAGAAATTCATGACGCGCATGTTCGAGGTAGTGCAGGTAGTTTGCATTATTCACAATTCCCTGGATATCGCATTCATAATCACGTACGGCGAATTCAATGGAAAACAGGTAGCTTTTTTCTGCAGGCATCTGTAATAAGGGCTATTTAGGGAATTTGCCGAAAATCTTCTTAAGCCTTCCATGAAATTTGTGAAAGCTATGTGGTTTATAATGCATCAGGATACACTGCCCGGCAATATAGTTGATATCTGTTCCCTTTAATTCATCCAGCGCCTCCTGGGAATCAGAGTTCTGCTGTATCCATATCTGTTTGTACCCGGCTTCTTTTGCTTCCTTTACAACAGTGGCAGTCACGGCTTTGGGTGTTATTATTATCAGGCCCCTGACACCGGGAGGTAATGATTTCAGGTCGTGATATACTTTAGAGCCATGTATTTCCTCTGCATACGGGTTTACCGGGATAATATTCATCCCTTTTTCTTTCAATTCCCGGAACGCGGTAAAGCCAAACTTTTTCTTATTTCTTGAAACGCCAATCATTGCTATCGGTTCCGAAGCGATGAATTCCTCAATTTGCTTGAGTACAACCATTTTTAGAATTTATTATATTAATGATATTTGAAAGATACTCCCGGACAATTGCTTATGGTAAGTATAAAGACTTAAAAATACAATAAAAAAAATCAACTTACATTTTTTTTATATTACTTGCTGATAGGGTAATAAAACAAATCATTATGAAAAGTACGGAAAAGCGTCTGGGATATCTGTTTTCTCTCCGGTATTCAAATTATGTATTCATGCTTCTGTTCCTGCTCTATATGTTCGATTATATCGACAGAATGGTTGTTACGTCAATGTTTACCCATATTGAGCATGACTGGGGAATAACGCATACCCAAAGTGGACTTCTGGTCTCAGCGGTTTACTGGGCAATTGTCATTTTATCTTTTCCTGTTTCCCTTCTTGTTGACAGGTGGAGCAGGGCTAAAACAATAGGAGTAATGGCAGTCATGTGGAGCCTTGCTACAGCTCTTTGTGCGCTGACAGGTAATTTTGTACAGCTCTTATTGGCGCGTATGTTAATTGGAATTGGTGAAGCTGGATATGCTCCTGGCGGGACCGCCATGATTTCAGGATTATATCCTGTTGACAGAAGGGCAAGAATGATGGGAATATGGAATGCCTCAATTCCCCTGGGGAGTGCAATCGGGGTCCTCCTTGGAGGAATCATTGCTGCTAAATTAGGCTGGAAACACGCTTTCGGACTTGTTGCGTTACCGGGACTTATAGTTGCAGTGCTCTTCTATTTTGTAAAAGATTATAAGACTGTCGACCTCTCATTTTATGATAAGGATAGCAATAAAATCAAGATGGAGAGGAAAGATATGGTTAAAGAGTTTTTAACCAAACCGTCGGTTATTTTCACTTACCTAGGAATGGCTGCTGTAGTATTTGTGACTACAGCGATGCTGACCTGGTTGCCAACCTATTTTGAAAAAGTAAGAGACGTAAGTGCTGAGACAGCAGGTAAAATGGCAAGCTCTATTATGGTTCTTGCCCTGATTGGCGCACCAGCGGGAGGATTTCTTACCGATTTCTGGCGAAAAACCAGGCCAAATGCAAGAATGCTCTTCCCTGCGATCACCACATCTATCTCTGCTGTTATTCTGTTTATTGCGCTTGTTGTGTTCAAAGGAACAGTGCAATATATCACTTTACTGGTTTTTGGGATCTTTATCATGGCATTCATTGCGGGAGCTTCTGCTGTCACACAGGATGTCATTCATCCCGGTTTGCGCGCATCATCATATGCAATTGCCGTTGTTGTTCAGAATCTTCTGGGCTCATCTATGGCCCCTGTTGTCCTGGGTAAAATATATGATCTTTCAAATATCCAGACCGCGCTCTCAATATTGCCTTTTGTTCTTTTAATCGGAGCGGCACTTTTCTTTTTAGGATCGAGATATTATGTCAAAGACATTGAAAAGGTCGCCAAGATTAAGCTTGAAGCACAAACAGCCTGAAAGAATAATTACTTATTTCGTGAAGTAGTGTAATTGACAAACTGCTGTAGCGATTCTTTAACATCCGAAGCAGGATATGAATCAAGAATAGCAAGGGCCTTATCACGATACTGATTCATTTTGATTTCAGCATACTCAAGGCCGCCTGTTGATGATACAAATTTTATAACTTCATTAATCTCTCCCCGGGTCTTCTTCCTGCTTTTCACAATGGAAAGTATCTTTCTTTTCTGAGGCATCGAAGCAAGCTCAAGTGAATGGATTAGAGGAAGCGTTATCTTTCTTTCCTTTATATCGTTGCCGACGGTTTTGCCAGTAAGTCCGTTTGATTCATAATCGAGGATATCGTCCCTTATCTGGAAAGCAATTCCGATATTCTCCCCAAAATCCTTCATAAGCTGAATTGTATCGGGATCTTCTGTCACCGAACGGGCTCCTGTAGCTGTACAGGCAGAAAGTAATGCGGCTGTTTTGCTTATGATGATCTTATAATAATCCTCCTCCTTAATATTCAGCTTCCTGGCTTTCTGAATCTGCAGGAGCTCTCCCTCTGCCATAGATTGAACTGATTCGGAGACGATCTCCAGCATATCGTATCGCGATTTCTCAACGCTGATCAGAAGTCCTGCGGAAAGCATATAATCGCCTGCAAGAACGGCGATTTTTGAATTCCAAAGTGCATTGACCGACAGTGCTCCGCGCCGCTCATGAGCATCATCAACTATATCGTCGTGTACAAGCGATGCAGTATGAAGCAGTTCAATCAAAGTAGCTGCCACATATGTTGGTTCAGATATTTTACCGTTAAGTTTTGCAGTAAGAAATACAAGGAGCGGTCTCATCTGCTTCCCTTTCCTTCTCAGAATATAGTTCAGAACAATTTTCAAAAGCGGCACATCGCTTTTCATGGTCCTGTTGAAATAGGATTCAAATTCATCCATCTCCTTTAAAACAGGCTTTCTGATTTCGTCAAGAAGTGACATCCGGATATATTTCATTCAAATATAGCAAATTCAGAGCAACACATTAAATATCATGTCAATTTGTTCTATCCGGTCAAAAGAGAATTATCGGCGATTTTATCAGCTATTGCTGTAAGAATTATTGAAGATTCCTGAACATTTTTTTCTGGAAGATAAGTATGGCAAAGACCCCGCAGGTGATTGCTGAATCTGAAACATTGAAAACAGGCCTGAAAAAAATGAAAGATTCACCCGGTCTGAACGGCGACCACATCGGCCAGTGAGTATTAATTACCGGGAAATAAAACATATCAACCACTCTTCCCTGGAGGAATGAAGAATAACCACCGCCAGGAGGGAAAAGAATTGCAGGCTGATTGAAGCTTTCGCTGAAGATCATGCCATAGAATGCACTGTCAATCAGGTTACCTATGGCTCCTGCAAGAATGGCGCTTACAGCAAGAATAAGGCCGAGATTGGCTTTCTTCTTGTAAAGGGAAGTCAGAAACCAGCCGATGCCCGAAATAGCAATGATACGGAAGATGCTTAAAATAATTTTGCCTTTTTTCCCGCCCATTTCCATACCAAAGGCCATTCCGTTATTCTCGATAAAATGAAACATCCCGTACTTCCCGAAAAGGTGAATTTCGTCGCCCATCTGCATGTGAGTCTTGACCCATATTTTAAGTGCCTGATCAATAATCAGGATAAGGAGGATCAGAAACATTGATTTTTTTTCTGCCGACATTATTCTTCAGTTACAGGGGCGCAAAATAGCAAAAAAATCGATGGCTTTTAATTCAAATTGGATGAAAAGAAAACAGCAGGAAATTATTTTGTTTTTCCTGCTATAAGTTATATACGAAATACACTACGGTTTATTCAGAAGATTCTTCTGCTGTATTCCTGGCTGAACCATTGAATAACCGGAGCTTTGTGGAAACAGCCATTGTTAGGGCAAGAAGGAAAAAGAGTCCTATGTTTCCTGCCAGATATGCATAGTCGTTGAGAGTCAGCAGAATAAAAATAAATGAATAAAGGAAAACAAGCATTCCGGAAACAAGAATCACAGTTCTGAAGTTCCTGACTAGTTTCAGCAGGAAGAGTGTAATCAAAATGATTGTCGAACCTGCCGCTATAATATATGCCGGATTAAAGCCAACTTGTTCACTGAGGGCATTAAGCAACGAAAAGAAAAGAACAAGAGCAAATGAAACAAGAAGGTAATTAATTATCTGCAACGACTCCCCGGTTGCCATTTCAGCAAACAAGAGCGCCATGAAAGTAAGCGCAATGAAAAGAATCCCATATTTTGCACTTCTCAGTGATTTCTGATAATGATCCACAACCATCACAAAATCGACCCCGAATGAATCATTTGAAGGCTTGAATTCATCTTCTTTCCATACCTGCGGGAAGTTGCGGTTAAGGTTTGTAATAAGCCAATCTGCTTTAAATCCGGAATCGTCAACTGTTCTGGTTGCCGGCAGGAAATTCCCAGTAAAACCCGGAGCGTTCCAGGTCGATTTCAGATTCACATGCGTGGTTTTTCCCACAGGCGAGAAGCTTAATCCTTCCGATCCGGAGAGATTTATTTCCAGCTCAAACGGGATGGTTTTAACCCTATTGGTAAGCCCGACAGGGAATGAAATACCGGAAGCGAACACTTCCTTATCCAGCAATCCGGGAACAGCATTTATATCTAAAGTGCCGGTCTTCATAACGACACCACCCTTAAGGCCTCGATTATCACTAATCCCAAGAGTATAATATGCTTCATTCCATTGCACTTCACTGCTTTCTCCGGCGCTGATATCCGGTATAAAAAACTCGCCAGAAATGTGGAAATAAGAATTATAGATCACAGTCTGATAAATGCTTCTATGACGTTTTTCCGTTTTGACATCTCCAGAGACATTAAGTGTTTCCGGCATAATATGAATGATTGACATATGTGGTTCAGCATTGTTCTTCAAAGGGAATATCCTAACCGGGATGTTCAGCACCGGCCCGGAAAGATTTTGTCTTCCGGCCCATTGAGAAGCGATTTCCTGTTTTGCCTTTTCAGAGGTCTGTTGCCTCTCGCGGATAATTGATTTTATCATTTCCAGCGGAATTAAAAGAAACAAGCCCATGATTGCCAGTAGCAGTATCTTCAATGTTAAAGTATTCTGCCATTTTTTGCTTTCACTGATTTCAATTTTCATAGCGATATTATTTAGTTAAAAGTACTTTGAATTGCAAAGCTAAAAGATAAAAAAATTATTGAGTCTTAATGATCTCTTCAAGAGCTCTAAGATGTGCACTGAACTTTTGTTTGCCCGACTCTGTGACGCAATAGCTTGTGTTGGGCTTTTTCCCAATGAATTGTTTGCTTGATTTTATCAGTCCGTTCTCTTCAAGGACCCTGAGATGGCTTGCAAGATTTCCATCAGTCACACCAAGCGCTCCTTTCAGGTTGTTGAAGTCGTATGAATCATTTACGACAAGGATTGACATAATACCGAGCCGTACACGATTTTCAAAGAATTTATTCAAGCCCGAAATATCAATTTTCATCTTTCGTATTTTCTGTACATGGCCAGGCCATAGACGATATGGAGCAATCCGAATCCAAAACACCAGAAAATAATCCCATAAACAGGAAAAATTGCAGAGAGAAGACCGGTTGTTATTTCAAGTAACCCCAGATAGAAAATTTCATTAAATGTAAATTTTTCAGCATTAACCAGCCCAAGGCCGTAGAAGATAAGCATAAATGGAATTATAAGCTGCCAGTGATGTTGAAAGAATAAGATCAGTATAAGAATTCCACCTGTAATCAGCGGGACAAACAGACTAACCAGAAGCCTTTTTGAAACGGGAGTCCATATTTTAAGACCTTTTAACACTGATTTCCTGTAGGAGAAAAAGACTGAAACCCCCAGCGCAAGGATAAGAACAATCAGCGCTTCTGCAAGAAGTTTGAACATAAGGCTATCCGTTTCCTGTATCTTATATGCACTGAAAAATCCTCCGGGAAGAAGGAGTTTTCCATCCGGGAATGTATAAATGGCAAAAGCTGCTCCGGCTAACGCAATTATTCCGGCAAAAAGACCCGATAATCCGCTTAATGAAAGAAACCGCGAAGATTCTTCCATCACCTTTTTAATAATACGGAGGTCTTCAAAATATTCTGATTTGCTTTCCATGGTAATGTATAAAAGTACTTTGAAATACAAAGTAAAAACAAATATTTTAATTGTGCAATTATATTCCAGGTATATTGTTTATACGGATATTCTCTTTTTATTAACTTCAGCTTTTTAATGATAATAAAATGGGAAATCGCACAGCAATTGTTTTTGGCGCTACCGGGCTCGTAGGCAACTTATTGCTTGAGGAATTGGAGAAGGCCGGG
Source organism: Bacteroidales bacterium (assembly GCA_003157055.1). Lineage (GTDB taxonomy): Bacteria > Bacteroidota > Bacteroidia > Bacteroidales > VadinHA17 > LD21. The sequence continues at coordinate 24,800 of PMIG01000234.1, forward strand.
AACTATCAGACAATAAAAATATTTGTAAGGCAAACTGCAGGAATTTCTTTACCGGTTGTTGAAGAGATAATTACTGATTTTAGTAATATCGGTGGCCTCGGGGCTGACCTAAAGGGTGACGATCTCTTTATCTGTTTAGGTACAACAATAAAAAAAGCCGGATCAATCGAAAGCATGGAAAAAGTCGACAGAGATCTTCCTGTGGATATAGCTATTCTGGCCCGAAAGAATGGGGTAAAAAGGGTTGCTGTTGTCTCTTCGATTGGTGCTGACCCGGCTTCGAAAAATTATTATCTCAGGATAAAGGGGGAAATGGAGCAGGGAATACTTACTACAGGTTTTGAAAAAACTGTAATTGTAAGACCCTCGATGCTGATGGGAGAAAGAAAGGAACGACGTCCCGGAGAAATTGCAGGCAAAGTAGTGATGAAGGTTATCAAGCCGGTACTGTCAGGAAAACTGCTGAAATTCAGGGCGATTCATGGAAGAGATGTCGCAAGGGCGATGATCATGCTTCTTGACAAAGAAACAGATAAGAAAATATACGAATCGGACGATCTGCAAAAGATTGTAAAATCATGAAAAAAGAAAAGTCGCTGAATTCAGCGACTCTCATTTTATCTTAATATCACGATATCACGGGCAAGTCGCATCTACATGCAATGCATCCCAGCAGTGCCATAAACTGTCGCCAAAATATTTAAGACACTTTGCCCTTCCGATTATTCCTGTAGAGCTCCACTCAACATTGGCATCATACCAATCAGCCAGATAATAGAAATGAATAGTATAAGATGAATTATATGGCGATGAAGCTGATCCGTACTCAATATAGCTGGTATTGAAAGGATCTGCGGTGCGTGCATCATTAAGTGTCCTTACGTAGGTATATTTCACATCAGTAACGGCAGTTCCAGTACCAGTCCAGTCGATCTGCAGAACCTTCTCATTGAAAACAGGGCTGTAATTAAAGACCCATTGTCCTCCGGTACCATCAAGTTTTGAAGTTCCGGTAAACCAGAGAAAGTCGGTAAAGCTTCCTGTTCCTGTTTTGGATACATACATATTCCAGAGAACATCCGTTGACCTTATTTGTCCGGTAAGCCTTGCAGTATATGAAATTGAAAGTACAGAAACAGTAACGCTCCACTGCCATGTTTTATCTGAAAGAAATGTAGGAGTCTGGTCAATAGTCAGTTTAAATGCGGCTACAGGAACAGCAAGTGTCCCGGCAATGACTGTTTTCCAGTAACCAGCCATAAGTGCTGCATAGTCCCAGTTGATTTCATTTACACCTTTAGGAAGATCTGCAACTGCCGATTTCGTTCCGGTTGAGAAATTACTGAAATCTATTGCCATCGATTCAGCAGGAGGAAGAGTGGGGGGATTCCCTTTATCTTTTTTGCAGCTTGAAATCAGGCTGACTGAAAAGACAACAATAAGCATTAAGGTGAAAATCCGTTTCATAATTAGGGTCGTTTTGGTTATGTATATAACAACAAAAATAACTTAAATGTTGCATTTAAAATAATAAAAGTAAATGCTAATGGTAAATAAGCTCTTCTGAACAATCTTTATTCCTGCTTGTTTAACATCATAAATTGCCGGATATGGAACGACGACATTTCATAAAAAATCTAGGACTCGGGGCGGCTGCCGCATATTTTACAGGGAAAACCCTTGGGCAAAGCACTACTAATTTTAAAAAAACAAATATGGAAAATTTACAGACATTNNATGGAGATCCATTATGACAGGCATCACAGAACATATTTTAACAACTATGTCAATGCCGTAAAGGGAACTACCCTGGAGAATATTCCTCTTGAAAAAGTATTTGCGTCTGTTTCAACGGCAGGTGATGCCGTAAGAAATAACGGCGGCGGATTTTATAATCACACTATTTTCTGGAAAAATCTTGGAAAGGGTTCTTCCGGTCCTTCCGCCGAGCTCTCTTCGGCCATTAATCAGTCCTTTAGCTCTTTCGACAAGTTCAGGGAGGCTTTCAATAATGCAGGCAAGACACGCTTCGGAAGCGGATGGGCATGGCTATACCTTACGGCTGACAAAAAACTGGCAATAACAAGCACTCCGAACCAGGATAATCCTCTCATGGATATTTCTCCTGTAAAGGGAACCCCCCTGCTTACCCTCGACGTTTGGGAACATGCCTATTACCTTAAATACCAAAACAAGAGAGCTGATTATATCGACGCTTTCTGGAATGTTGTAAACTGGGACGAAGTGAACAGGAGATATAAGGAAGCCGTTTAATAATATAACAGCAGGCATAAAACACAAAGGGACATTGAATTCAATGTCCCTTCAATTTTATTAATATACAAAGGTTTGTTTAAGTATACAAAAACCTTTTTATTTTCAGTGTAGCTGTCTTCTGGAATGGAGCAGGTTGTAGGACAACCTTGTTAATCTGGCAGAATTTACTAACCTGCGAGTTGACGTACTCTTTAAGCTCAGCCATCCATTCTTCCATCTTCTCTTCATATTTGTCCGACATATCCTGCTTCAGACTCTGGTATTTCTTTTCAAGCTCCTCCATATTAAGGTTAACCAGCGCAACCAACTTGCCTTTCTGCTGAACCACCAGAGACTCAGCAACGAATCTGAAATTATTAATTACTGATTCTATTTCTTCAGGATAAATATTCTCCCCGCTGGCTCCCACAATCATGTTTTTGAGCCTGCCTTTTATGAACAGGTTATTATTTGAATCAAGCATTCCCAGGTCGCCGGTTTTAAACCATCCGGAGGGAGTGATAACATCAGCAGTCATTTCCGGTTCTTTGTAATAACCCTTCATTACAGTTGCTCCCCTAGCCCAAATTTCGCCTTCTCCGCTCTTTTTATCCGGGTTGTTGATTTTAAGTTCAATGCCCTCGATTGAGGGGCCAGTTGAATCAAACACCGTATTAGCAGGATTAGCCCCGGCAAGAAGTGGAGATGTCTCTGTAAGTCCATAACCAATTGCATATGGAAATTTTGCTTCACGAAGGAATTTCTCAACCGATTTATTAAGCTTGGCACCGCCTATTCCAAAAAATTTAATTTGCCCTCCGAATGTTGCTATCAGCTTTTTCCCGGCGATAGCATTTAATTTTTTCCTGATGAACGGTATCTTATAGAGAAGGTTCAGCACTTTGTTTTCTCTGAATGTGGGTAATATCTTGCTATGATAGACCTTTTCGATAATCAGGGGTACGGTAAGCATAATTGTCGGTTTCACCATTTCAAGCGCCGGCATTAACACTGATGGCGTAGGTGGTTTCCTGAGATAATATACACATGCCCCGCTTAACATCGGTAAAATAAGGCCAAGCGTATTTTCATATGTATGTGATAGGGGAAGAACTGAAAGAAACCGATCATTTTCATCCATTGACTGGATCTTTCTCCCTTTCAATGCGTTGAAGGAAATGTTCTTATGGGTAAGCATCACCCCTTTAGAACGGCCGGTTGTCCCTGATGTATAGATTATTGATGCAAGATCATCTTCTTTTACATCATATTTTTTGACAGGAGAACCATCGGGATCAAATTGGATTGAGCTTTTTTCAGCGGGAATAAGTGAAAAATTCTCGATTGAAATGATGATTTTCAGATTTTCAGATTTGAATCCTTCTATCCTGGGTAAAAGTCCTGATGATATAAAAATCGCTTTTGCCTCTGAATGCTCAAGGACATTGGCGACTTCTGTAATGGAAAAATCAGGAAGAACCGGAACTACAATTGCGCCCATAAAAGTTATTGAAAAATAAGCAATTGCCCAGTTTGGCATGTTCGTGCTCAGCAATGCAACCCTGTCTCCGGGGATAATTCCGTTTTTTTCAAGAAATGCTGTTAAAGCCTTGATCTGCCTGTGAGCTTCTGCCCAGGTTATCGGCGCTTCTCCCACATAAGCATACGCTTCTGAATTCCCGTATTTTTGCAAGGTCTGATTGAACATTGCAGGGAAAGTCAACTTTATACTCTCTTGTCCCATTATACCCCGTTCATTTTAATAATTAATGCAAAGTTATTGAAATAAAGGATTTAAGAGCTTTTTTTATGTTTTTTAACACTTTATTAACCGAAAAACGGGGTAGTTCAATTCATCTTAAATCCGCCGGAATAGTTAATTTTGACTGTTATTAATTAATCTGTGAAAGATGACTTCAATAATCAGGGTTACGCGGGAATTCACATTTGAAATGGCTCATGTGTTGAGAAATTACGATGGCCCCTGCAGAAACGTTCATGGACATTCCTACAGGCTGTTTGTTACAATTGCAGGAACTCCGATCGACAATTCTGATAATCCTAAAAACGGAATGGTGATAGATTTCAGCGAGCTGAAGAATATTGTCTTTGGAAGCATTGTGAATGAGTTTGACCATTCTGTGGTCGTATCTGCCGATTTCGACAGAGACAAGATGGAGATGATGACAAAAACTTTCGGAAACACAGTGGTTGTCAGTTACCAGCCTACCTGCGAAAACCTTGTTGCCGATTTTGCCGTAAGACTCCGGACAAAGCTTCCGGAAGGGACAACCCTGCATAGCCTTAAGCTTTATGAAACTGCAAAATCATATGCTGAATGGTTCGCAGCCGATAACTGACTCCTCATCCCCCTGAGGGGGGCTAAAATATAATTTTATGACAGAACCCCAGGATAAAAAACTATTTCTTCTAGACGCCTACGCGCTTATTTTCAGAGCTTATTATGCATTTATTAAGAATCCGAGGATAACCTCAAAGGGGTTAAATACATCTGCCATATTCGGTTTCCTGCTTACCCTTGAAGAGGTTCTTCAGAAACAAAAGCCATCACATATTGCCGTTGTCTTTGATACTCCGACGCCAACTTTCCGTCATGTGATGTACCCGGAGTACAAGGCAAACAGGGATGCAACGCCTGAGGACATTATAAAAGCTGTCCCATACATAAAAAGGCTTATTGAAGCATATAAAATCCCTGTTATTGATTGTCCGGGATTTGAAGCTGACGACGTGATAGGAACCCTTGCCAAAAAAGCATCTGTTAATGGTTTTACAACCTACATGATGACTCCTGATAAGGATTATGCCCAGCTTGTTTCTGACAATATTTTTATGTTTAAGCCGTCGAGAAGCGGTAACGAATCAGTTAAATGGGGAGTTGATGATGTAAAAAGAGAATTCTCGGTTAAGCGGCCAGAGCAGGTAATTGATATCCTTGCCCTGATGGGCGACAGCTCCGACAATATTCCCGGGGCTCCCGGCGTAGGTCCAAAAACAGCCATGAAGCTGATCTCAGAATACGATTCTGTTGAGGAGCTGTTTAAGCATACTTCAGACCTTAAGGGAAAACTTAAAGAGATAATCGAGAATAACAAGGGAAAAATAGAGATGTCGAAGAAGCTTGCAACAATTGATCTTAATGTGCCGGTAGATCTTGATGAGAATAAACTGATTACTGAGGTTCCGGATGCAACAAAACTTAAGAGTCTCTTTGATGAGCTTGAATTCAAAACTATTGCAGCAAAGATCCTTTCTGAGGTGGAAAGAAAGGGCGGGTCCCCGGAAGCAGCGCAGGAACCAGCCCGGACAACTTCGGTTCAGGGAGACCTTTTTTCCGG
>PMIG01000234.1:30476-40751 GCA_003157055.1 Bacteroidales bacterium
TTCCGCTTTCCGGAATCGCAGGAAGAGACAATGAAATTTCTTGACCTTGCCAGGCCACTGCTTGAAAATCCGTCTATTCTGAAGATCGGGCAGAACATTAAATTTGACATTCAAGTCCTTGCAAACTATGATATTGAAGTAAAAGGAACCCTCTTCGACACCATGATCGCCCACTACCTTCTTGAACCCGACATGCGCCATAATATGAACCTGCTTTCTGAGATTTATCTTTCATATTCCCCGGTACACATAGAGTCACTTATCGGCGAAAAAGGAAACTCACAGAAAAATATGAGGTCTGTTCCGGATGAAAAGCTGAAGGAGTATGCAGTTGAAGATGCCGATGTTACGCTGCAGCTTAAAGAGATCTTTGAACCAAAGATCAGGGCAGAAGGGCTTGAGCCCCTGTCGTCTAAGATAGAGATGCCGCTCATTCCCGTCCTCGCGCTCATGGAGAGAAACGGAGTGATACTCGACACTGAGGAATTAAAGAAAATAACATATGGGCTAAGGGAGGATATTATCTCACTTGAGAAGGAAATATATGTTCTTGCCGGCATGGAATTCAATATATCTTCGCCAAAGCAGCTGGGCGACATACTCTTCATCCGGCTTAAGCTTGACGATAAAGCCAGATTGACGAAAACGCGCCAGTTCATAACCAATGAAGAGATCCTTCAGCGGCTTGCCCATAAGCATCCGATTGTAGACAAGGTGCTTGAATACAGGGGATTAAAAAAACTTTTATCGACCTATGTTGAGGCGCTGCCGCAGCTTATTGATGCCAGAACAGGAAGGATTCATACATCCTTCAATCAGGCAGTTGCTGCAACAGGACGCTTAAGCTCAAATAATCCCAATCTTCAGAATATTCCGGTTCGTGATGAGAGAGGAAGGGAAATACGGAAGGCTTTTGTGCCCGCTCCCGGATGCATATTCCTTTCTGCAGATTATTCACAGATAGAGTTGAGGCTGATGGCTCATCTGAGCAAAGACAAAAACATGATTGCGGATTTTCTTTCCGGAAACGATATCCATGCGGCCACGGCAGCAAAGATCTTTGGCGTCGACATTAAGGATGTAACCCGCGAAATGAGAGGAAAGGCTAAGACTGCAAATTTCGGGATCATCTATGGTATCTCATCCTTCGGTTTGTCGGAGAGGCTCAATATTGGCCGGAAAGAGGCTAAAGATCTTATTGACGGGTATTTCAATTCATACCCCGGGGTAAAGATCTATATGGAAAAGAGCATCAAAAAGGCTCGTGAAGCCGGTTATGTGACAACCATGTTTGGCCGGAGAAGATACCTTCGCGACATACAATCGCGTAACCAGATGGCAAGAGGAAACGCAGAAAGGAACGCTATAAACGCACCGATACAGGGATCTGCAGCCGATATTATTAAGATAGCGATGATCAGGATAAATGATAAGCTTAAATCGGGGAGCTTCAAATCAAAGATGATCCTCCAGGTTCACGATGAGCTTATTTTTGAAACAGTCGAATCAGAACTCGACAACCTCAGGGAAATGGTAATAGCTGAAATGTCCGGGGCAGCCAGTCTTGATGTGCCGCTGAAGGTTGACTGGGGAACAGGAAAGAACTGGCTGGAGGCACATTAATCGGCACAACGGTACAATGGCTTTACAGCAAAAAGACGGTACTCCTAAAATTCACCTTCTTGGAGAATATGCTCCGCTAAGTGGAAGGGACGGAATGGGTAAAAGTATTATATTAGATATTTTAAAATGGAAATTCAAGTATTCTTTTTCGGGGTTTTGGCGGAGGCGACAAAGACCGCATTTAAGCATTATAGGGGAGTTACATCATTCGAAGAGCTTAAGATGAGGATCGGGGACGATTTTCCAGAGATATCTCATTACAACTACCGGATAGCAGTGAATAATGAACTTGTATATGAGGATCCGGTACTTAAAGAGGGTGACGAAGTCGCATATATGCCTCCCTTTGCAGGAGGATAATAGTAAATTAAGATTAATATGTCCTATAAAATACTGGTCAATGGCCCGATAACCCGGAAGATCATGTCCTCCATTCTCGCATCGCTGGCTAAAAATACTGATGCCGGAGGGCATTCTGTCTTCATAGGTCAGGTCAGAGCCGACATCAGGGGCGCAAAGCGGGTTAGAGCCATCGAATATTCTGCGTATGAAAAAATGGCAGAGACTGAAGCCGGCAAAATAAAAGAATCGATATTAGCTGAATTTAATGATGTAAAATCAGTGGAGATTCTTCATTCCGTTGGAATTGTAATGGTAGGTGAAACGTCTCTTTTTGTCCTGGTTTCCGCAGGGCACAGGCATCATGCAATTGATGCATGCAGCAGGGTTGTAGAAATGATAAAAGCAACACTTCCTGTCTGGAAGAAAGAGATATTTGAAGACAACAGTGCTATGTGGAAGGAAAACAGCCTGGATTAAATTGATGCTGTAAATACACCCTTATTCTGAAGCTTTTTCTTATTGCTTGCCGGAGTATCTTTCTGTGTAATCAGCTGCGGTCCGGTACTTCCATTAAGAATTGAGCTGTATTTATCCTTATTATTGAGAATTTCAATAGCCTTGTTTATCAGTGAATCCTTTTTTATTGTCCATGCAATGGCTCCCTCATCATAAAAATAACGTCCAATTATTTCTTCTTCAAGGAGCTCCTTTATTTCCGGCTTGAAAATCGAAAGATCCTGATCGAGCGAATGGGTGATGTCTTTTTCTATCTCATTAAAAAGATCCTTGTGCAGGGCGTAATATTTTTCTTTTTTAGCATTGGAGATCAGCTCATTAAGAGATTGCTCAGTCACGGTTTTATAGTCGAATTTTTTGGCTATAAGGAAATCGCGGAAATCCGCATAGTCCTGATCGCTTAAAGCAAACTGTGAAGGTGTTTTAATATCCGGGTGAGCCCAGTAGTACTTTGTTGCAAAATCAAAGATGAAGTACCTGAGATAAAGTTCCGAAGCGACCTGGCTCAGTGATTCCGGGAGCATTGGAACATCAGGTGTGATTCCGCCTCCGTTTTTTACAATCCTGCCATTCCGTGTTTTGAATTCAGAAATAAGAGAATCCGGAATTATTCCCACGCTGCCATCTGCGTTAGGATGTGAAAAATCGAGTGCCTGGACACATCGTCCGCTGGGGATGTAATATTTCGCAGTTGTCACCTTCAGCTGGGTATTATAGCTTAACGGCCTGGTCACTTGCACAAGTCCTTTGCCGTAGGAACGCTGGCCTATGATTATGCCCCTGTCAAGGTCCTGGATTGCACCGGCCACTATTTCTGCTGCAGAAGCTGTACCGCTGTTGATCAGGATGGCCAAAGGAATCTTATCGTCCAATGCAGCTTTTGTTGTTTTGAATTCCTCATCGAACTGCTTTACTTTTCCTTTTGTAGAGACCACCGCATTGCCTTCGCCCACAAAAAAGTTTACTATTTCGACAGCTTCAGTCAGAAGGCCGCCGGGATTGCTGCGGAGGTCAAGAATTATTTGCTTCGGGTTGTTTGCCTTTAATGCAACAAGTGCATTTTTAACATCCTGGCTGCATCCCTGGGTGAATGTCGTGAATCTTATATATCCCGTATTTGAATCGATCATGCCGAAATAAGGAACCGGCGGAATAACAATCTTTTCACGCTTCATTTTATATTCCAAATCCTTGCCATTTCTTTCAACGGTTACAGAAATATCTGTTCCGGCGCTTCCCTTCAGCTTATCGCTTACCTTTTCGGTTGAAGTTCCCTTCAGAGAGACCCCGTCAACTTTCTTAAGAAGGTCGCCGGCCTTAATCCCGGCAAGATCTGCCGGGAATCCTTTGTACACTTCGCTTATTGTCACATAATCACCGCCACCCCGAACAAGGGATCCTATTCCCCCGTATTTTCCGGTGGTCATAAAAGTAAATTCATCTGCTTCAGATTCAGGGTAATAGACAGTATATGGATCAAGGCTCTTAAGCATGTCGTCAATGCTCGTTTTGATCACTTTATCAGGATTGATCTCATCGACATAAAATGTATTCAGCTCCCTGAAGAGAGAAAAGAAAATGTCGAGGTTCTTTGCAATCCTGAAATCGCGGGTTTCCTGCAAGGCAAAAAATCCGGTGCATACTCCTCCGAAAATCAACAGGCTCAATATGATGATTAGCCTGCCTGATCGCATCTTTTTCATATCTGGTACTTGCTTAAATTGGAACGACGAAAATAAATATAATAATTGGCTTTGTGCCAGGGAAGGATTTAATTAAGACAACTTTAACATTATTTATTGCTTTTAGCAGCAGCAGATGCAAGCTTCCCGATTGTTTCAATCATTTCTTTTTCGATTTCTATATAGGCGGCAACCGAATTCCGCCTGAATGAAATGATAAAGACAATACATATTCCGGTATGCTGAAGCTGGTCGTAAAGCAAATATTTATTCTTCCTGTATGCTTCTCTCATCCTGCGTTTTAAAAGGTTTCTGGTGACGGCACTGCGGAATCCCTTTTTAGGAACACTGAAAGCAACCTGGGCNNAAGTCACCTTCGTCTACCAGTGAAGCAATGGTTTTCTGGCTGCAAAGCCTTTCTGATTTTTTGAACTTTTCGCTCCCTGTATCCATGTGTGGAAAATTCAGCCGCGCATCTGCTCAAAACCTATGCGCAGAATGCTATGAAGTTGAATATATAGAAGAAATTACTTAAGGTTCTTGTTGTGCTCCTTAAGGAAAAAATCAAGGGCCATGGTCATTGACGGCGCCTTGAGATTAGGAGCATTTATATCAAGCCGCAGTCCCTCCTGTTCCACCGCTGATGCAGTTGTGGGACCGAAGGCGGCTATTTTAATTTCACCCTGGACAAAATCGGGGAAATTTTCTTTAAGCGATTTAATCCCCGAAGGGCTGTAGAAGACAAGAATGTCATAATCAAATTCTGCCAGATTTGTGAAATGGCTGCTGATAGTCCTATACATTGTTCCAACGGTATACTTGATTCCGTTTTTCTCTAGCAGGTCCGGGATTTCTGCATTATGCGGGTCTGAAAGAGGTACGAAGAATTTATCCTCCTTATGCTTAATGATTATGTCGATAAGATCCTGGAATTTGGCCTTGCCGTGGAAGATCTTTCGCTTCCTGTAAACGATATATTTCTGGAGATAAAAAGCAACATTCTCCGTGATACAGAAATATTTCATTGTATCAGGAACAACGATGCGCAGCTCGTTGCAGATCCTGAAGAAATGATCTATCCCGGTTTTGCTTGTAAAGATTACGGCAGTAAAATCCAGAATATTGATTTTCTGATGCCTGAAATCCTTTGATGCAACTCCTTCAACCTGGTTGAATGGTTTGAAATCTATCTTAAGGTTGTATTTTTTTGCCAGATCGAAATACGGAGATTTCGGATTTATCGGCTCTGGTTGCGACACTAAAATCTTCCTTATTTTCAACTCCTTACAGTTTAAGTTTTCCTTCTCAGGTAATACTTCCCTATCTAAAACAGGCCTGTAAAATATTTAACTGTTACAAGTACAGGCAGAAATTCCAGCGCACAAAGGTACAAAATCAAATATAAAACAGAAACATCCCTTTTTATAAAAATTAAAAGCAACCTGATTATGCGCATGAGATAAAGTGCTGAGAAAGCAATTAAGCCGATGGTAAAGATCATTTGAGCAGAAAAGAGTTCAGTATAAGAAAGAAGGATGACAAGAATGAATAAAATAAGTGCAGCATACCGGTAAGCCTGATAAACAGTAATCATATATTCATTGAAAATCTGCTTTTGCCCGCTGATGTTTCCTGTTACATAGCAAACAAGGTGCCGTAAGGTTACTATAAGCGCGACAGCAAGAAATGCAATTGCCCAAAAGAGAATACCCGGGATACCTGCTGGAATGAAATCATAATAAGATGCTGCGCAATAGACGAAGAGCGCCACATTGAAAAAAGAGATGAGGTTAACGATTGTTGACTGCCAGCGATATACCTCACCGATATCACCGGAAACCGGATCTCCGACACCCCTGAAGGAGAAAAACCTGATAACCTCGGGGAAGAAGTTTTTTGAAAAAGTCCGGATTGAAGAATAAAGAAATGCTGCAACCAGAACAATTAATATAATCCAGTCTTCATGAAATGGCCTTACCGGAAGCTCTTTACCATCTTTAAGATGCATTTTAAGCATACTCTTTAAAGCATCTTCCCTTTTTCTGTTTTTTTCTGTGAAAATGAATGGGAACCTGTTCAGATTCTTTTCATTGATACGGGTAAGTAAATTTAAGGAATCATAAAAAGAGACATCAGAAATAGCGTTCCTGGCACAGATGGAGGTGGTATCTGCAGGTAAAGCAATCTGTTTTACGGATAAAGCGTGAATTTTTCTTTGAGGAATCGAATCGGTAATCCTTGCAGTATCGGCCTTTGATCTAATGGTATGGACAGAAGTGTCTGCCATGTGTTTTGCCGAATCCCGTAGCTGAAAATCCTTTTCCTGATCAGAAATGTTCATGCTTTTCGCCGGCAATCCCGGATAGAATATTATTTGCAAGACGGCTTGCCCCGATCCTGAAATATTTATTGTTAAGCCATTCGTTTCCAAGACAATGACTGACAATCCTGTAGTAAGTAAGAGCATCCTCAATTGTTGCAATTCCGCCTGCAGCCTTAAAACCGACCCTTATGCCGGTTTCAGCGTAAAAATCTGAAATGGCATGGCACATCACATAAGCAGCTTCTGGCGTTGCAGAAATGGCAACCTTGCCTGTTGATGTCTTGATAAAATCGGCCCCGGCATCCATCGCTATCATAGAAGCCTTGAAGATCAATTCATAGCTGCCAAGCAGCCCCGATTCAACAATTACTTTCAACAGCCTGTTACCTATAGCTTCCTTGATCTCCCGGATCTCGTCGGCAACCATAACATAATCGTTCCCGAGGAATGCGCCAACCGGAATAACAATATCAATCTCATCAGCACCGGCGTCTACAGCCATTTTGCATTCAGCCACCTTTATGCTCCTGAAAGTCTGGGATGTCGGGAACGCCCCGGCCACTGATGCTATTTTTACGTTTTTAGCGCTCAGTTTTTCTTTTACCACTGAGACAAAATTCGGATAGACGCAGATTGCAGCAACGTTGGGTATATTGGTAAACCTGCTCTGGAAGCTATTTACCCTTCCGGTGAAGTTTATAATATTGCTTTTATTATCGGTCGTATTCAGACTGGTAAGATCGATCATGTTCAGGATACTCATCAACAAATGCTTATCGGGTTCTTTGGGGCCCGATGCAGCCGCTTTTTTCAGCTCTTTATTGATCTCAGATTCTGAAGGGCATGATTTTATGAGTTTTTGATATAGTTTCGTCATATTGCTCAGTTTATTATAAAAACCCGGTCGTTATAATAAAAAAGAATGGGTTCAATATAATGCTTTTTGTTTTCATAATAATTTTATTTATGAATTCTTATTTCCAAGCTTCTCATTCCTGGCAAGAGATGCAAATACTCCCAGAACAGAGAGAATGGAGAAAATAATGAATCCGGTTTTCATGGCAGCTATAAGTCCGGAACTGGTGGCCGGATTAATTGTCTGCTTCCCGATATAAAGCGAAATAAGCATCATTGCTATTCCCATGCTCATCATCTGGCCGATCATTCTCATTGTTCCAACGACGCTTGAAGCTATCCCCAGAAAACGTTTTTCAACGGAGCTCATGATAGCATTCGAGTTGGGAGATGAAAAGAGCGCAAATCCCACGCCCAGCAGTATCAAAAGACAGATAATCAAATAAAACGGAGTCGATGCATTTATAAAACAGAGCAGAATAAGTCCGATACCTGTGATTCCCATTCCCGCCGAAGCAATCACTCCAGGATTTTTTCGGTCAGACAGCTTTCCTGCGACTGGCGATAAAAGAGCCATCGCCAGCGGCTGAGAGATCATTATAAGACCGGCTGCCCGGGCATCAATACCCTTCACATACTGAAGGTACAAACTCATAAAAAAGCCAATCGCACTAGTAGCTGAATAATTTATCAGTGCTGCGATTCCTGATAATGCCAGCACCTTGTTAGTGAGAAAAAGCCTTGCATCAAATACCGGGTGTTCTATTTTCCTTTCGAAAAGCAGAAAAATTATCCCTGCAAATATCCCCGAGGCCAGGAATATCCATCCTATGGCAGAGGGAAGTCTTGAAAACCCGAACATGAAAGCAAAAAGTGAAACTCCGTAAAATGCCGATCCTTTCCAGTCAAACGGTTCACCCCTTGCATCCGCCCATTCAGACTTCATTTTGGTGAAAACAAGATAGATACTGATAAGCCCGATCAGAAAGAGAAAAACGAAAATACTTCTCCAGCCAAGCGAATGAGTTAAAACCCCGCCAATTACCGGACCCGAAGAAAGGCCGAGGTAAGTGGCTGTCACTTGAATTCCCATTGCCCTGCCTCTTTCTCCTAAAGGAAAAACGGATGTAAGGATAGCCAGGCTGGTTCCGAAGATCATTGCACTAGAGAAACCCTGGATAGTTCTTAATACAACAAGCGAAGCAAGGCTGTGTGAAAATACGATAAGTAAAGTTGCGATAGTAAAAAGAATGATACCAAGAGAAAATACCTTCTTCCTTCCGAAAATGTCACCAAGTTTTCCAAAAGGAAGGAGAAAGATAGCTGTTGCCAGCAAGGAGCTGCTCACGACCCAGGAGAGACTGATTGCATTTACATGAAGGTCTCGCCCTATAGCCGGCAGAGCAAGGTTAATTGCAGATGTCAGGAATGGGACCAGGAAAGCTGCAAAAGCAGAAACCAGCAGGACCGCCTGCTTCTGCCCCTTTATCTCTTTTTCGTCAGTAAGATTATCAAACAGGTTTGTCATATATTATTCCTTCTCCTTTGTATCGATTATGATGGTTACGGGACCATCGTTTATCAGACTAACATCCATCATAGCCCCAAATTCACCGGTAGCTATCCTTTTCCCGGTAATATCTGATAGTTTTTTGATAAAGCTTTCGTAAAGCGGAATGGCAATTTCATGTCTAGCGGCTTTAATGTATGAAGGCCTGTTCCCCTTTTTTGTTTTGGCATGAAGGGTGAACTGGCTGATGACCATAATGCTTCCCCCGGTTTCCATTACTGAAAGATTCATAACGCCGGCTTCATCATTAAATATCCGGAGCTGAACTATCTTATTGCCGAGCCATTCTATATCGGACAAGTCATCTGCATCTTCAATTCCGGCAAGGACAAGAAGCCCGGGACCAATCTCATCTTTAATCATGCCTTCAATTGTGACGGAAGCCTTTTTAACACGCTGAATAACAACTCTCATAAACCCATTTTAGGGATTTCAAATATATGCAATCAAAATCAAAAAGCTGAAAATGATGTTTTATATTATATTTGCGGCAATTAAAGATTCTCAATGGATTATTTCACAATTCTGGCCATTGCTGTCGGACTCTGTTTCGACACATTCGCAGTATCTCTCTCCATGGGTATGGTAAGGTCCAGGATACTCTTCCGGCAGGCAATCCGGGTGGCATTGGTGCTTGCCATTTTCCAGGGAGGACTTACTGTTGCAGGCTTTTTTCTTGGTTCATTCTTCTCAGTGGCATTAAAAGCTATCGATCACTGGGTAGCGCTTGGGTTGCTTTCAGCGCTTGGCATTAAGATGATAATTGAGGCTCTGAAAAAGGAAGAAAAGAAAGAGCCCATGGACTATACCAAATGGATAGTTCTCATTACCATTGCACTTGGTACAAGCATTGACGCTTTTGCGGTTGGAATAAGCTTCGCACTTCTTAATGTGGAGATATGGATCGCAGGCATCATTATCGGAACAGTAACGTTCCTTGCCTCAATGACAGCAATCAGGATTGGCAAATCGGCAGGAGAAAAGCTTGGTCAAAAGGTAGAGATAATCGGCGGATTGATCCTGATAGCCATCGGAATAAAAATATTCCTTGAACATATCCTGGCAACATAAAAGATTTCCTATTTTTTTATCGTTCTTACCCCGAATACAGGCCCGGCCATATTATTCTGATGCGCCAGGAACTTCACTGTTACCTTTGATTTACCGTTTGTTATTTCGTGCGGAATTTCATATTGAACAGTAATAAATTGCCCATCCTTTTTATTAGATATATTCTCGGTGGAAATAAGCTTATCGTTTACAAGTATATCGAATGTTTTTGCCCCGGGAAACCCTCCCCAGTATTCAACAGCCAGGGCATTCGAAATATTTCCCTTCACTTTCATTACGAACGAAAACCAGCC
>PMIG01000234.1:40833-41979 GCA_003157055.1 Bacteroidales bacterium
CTCTCGTGCAGTCCATCCTGCTTCTGTAAACAGATCCCAGAAAACCGAATATCTCCTGTCATAAAAAGTATATAAGGGCCTAAGTTCAACATCGCGTGGCCTTCCGGTATTTACTGTCACGAACGTATTTATCTTACCGGCTACTGGTTTCATCCATTCTGCCGGATCCCTATTTTCCGTCATAAAAACCGGAACATACATAGCATCTGTTGAGGCGGAATCCTTTATTGGACCAAGATCTCCGGCCATGACAAGCGGACCATACATCACGGCCACCCTGCTGCTGTCGTCGGGCATCGCCTCAAGACGCAATGAGAAAGGTAGCTTCACTTTAACCTTATCTCCTGCTTGCCAGGTTCTTTCAACCGGAATAAAGCTTCCCGGTTTTCCTTTGATATGTATTGCTTCCCCGTTCACGCTGATGCTGATTCCATTGGCTGCCCAGTAAGGATAACGGACTTGCAATACAAACTTTTGCGGTTTATCGCATTTGAATTCCAGGGTTGTTCCCTGTTCTTCGGGAAATTTTGTGTTTTGCGTAACAACCAGCCCTTTTTCCTTCCACGAAAGCTCAGCGGCAATGAATTGAAAGAGAAATAGTTCATTGTTGTTGTGGTAAAAAATGTTTTTGCCATACTTGGAGTGATTTTCCATTCCGGTTCCGATACAACAGGTAAAATCAAGCGGATCCTGGAAGTACTTGTACCCACCCATATCCAGCGACAGGTTATATACGACATGTCCGTCAACAGGATTCTGGGTTGCAAGGATATGATTAAAAAGAGCCCTTTCATAAAAGTCGGCTTCATTTGCTGATGCTTCCCATTCAAAGAGATGTTCGGTAAGCTTAAGCATATTGTAAACATTACACGATTCTGTGGTATTCTCTCCTAATTGATCCCTTAGCTTGTCGGCAGGACCGAAATATTCATTATTGCCATTCCCTCCTGTGACATAAGAGTGATGATATACTACGGTTTTCCAGAAGAATTCTGCAGCTTTTTTGTCCGACGTATCGCCGGTAAGCTCATAAAGACGCGATAATGCAATTAGTTTTGGAATATTTGTATTGCAATGTCTCCCGGGCAGAATGTCCTTTCCTTCCTTCAGCGGGTCGAGAACAGCTTTCTGGTAGAATATTTTCGA
>PMIG01000030.1 GCA_003157055.1 Bacteroidales bacterium
CGATCTTTCAGCCTCAGAATACGAAAAGATGATTGAGATTGCCTCGAAAACCGGACAATCATTTGATTAGGAATTCCGGATTGCAATCATGAAGAGAAACCTTATCCATTTAACATCAATTATATTAATCAGCTTTTTATTCATTCAGAATTCAGCCGGACAGGCTGATTCTGCAATTTCTCAACGGAGAATATCCATTGCAGGTGTCGGCGACATTATGCTCGGATCGACATTCCCTGACTCTGGAATGCTCCCACCTCATGATAATCCTTTGTTGCTTCTTGGCAACCTGGCTGATACTCTTGCTTCTTTTGATATTACAGTCGGAAACCTCGAGGGTTCCTTTTTGAATAATGGTGTACCTTCAAAAAAATGCAGGGATACGACAATATGTTACCTCTTCAGAATGCCTGAAAGGTATGCTGTTGCTCTGGCACAATCAGGATTTGATATCCTCAACCTTGCGAATAACCATTTTGGTGATTTCGGATACTCCGCAAGAGTGAGGACAAAGAAGCTGCTTGATTCGCTGGGCGTTCATTATGGAGGCCTCCTGGAGAATCCAACGTCGATATTCAGGAAAGACTCCGTTCTTTACGGTTTTTGTGCTTTTTCTCCCAATGCCGGAACACTGGATATAAATGAAACTGAAAAGGCCGAAGCGATTGTGAAAAAACTTGCTGATACCTGTGACATAGTAATTGTTGCATTCCATGGAGGTGCTGAAGGTGCGGATTTTCAGCATGTCCCGAAATGCGAGGAAATATTTTATGGCGAAAACAGAGGCGATGTTCATGATTTTGCCCATAGGATGATAGACGCCGGAGCAGATGTCATATTCGGAAGCGGTCCTCATGTGACCCGCGCCATTGAGGTATATAAGGAAAGATTCATTGCATACAGCCTTGGCAATTTCTGCACTTACGGGAAATTCAATATTCTTGGCCCTAACGGGATTGCACCTATTATAAAGTTAGAAGTCGATTCAAAGGGAAGATTTCTGAACGGAAGGATAATACCTGTCTTCCAGTCCCGACCTGAAGGGGTCAGGATTGATCCAGAGAAAAGGGTGATAAAGAAAATCCGTGAGCTGACTGCTGCCGATTTTCCGGATGCAGTTGTCAATATCTCGGAAAATGGTTATATTTCATACAAATAAAAGCTATGCCCTACATTGAAAAACCTGTCGAAAAGCTCTATTATTCAATAGGCGAAACTGCTAAAATGTTGGATGTCCCGGTATCGACTGTCAGATTCTGGGAAAATGAATTCGACATCCTTAAACCGATGAAGAACAAGAAGGGAAACAGGATGTTCACTCCTGAAGATATTAAGAATCTGAAGATAATATACCATCTTCTCAAAGAGGAGAGNNATGAGATCAATGAATCGCTTCAGAAGATAAAAGGATTGTTGCTTGACTTGAGAGATAATATATGAAACTAAAAGAGCTTTGTTCATTCCTGGATACTTCAATCCCCTTATCTTACCAGGAAGATTATGATAATTCGGGTTTGCAGGTCGGTGTTCCCGAAATGGAGGTAAACTCGGCATTGCTTGCACTCGATATTACAGAAGATATAATTGATGAAGCTATTGCTAACAGTTGTAATATAATAGTCTCACATCATCCGCTGATCTTCAGGTCAATAAGAAAATTAGCAGGGGGTTCAATGACGGAAAGGATAGTGGCAAAAGCAATAAAGAATGATATTGCGATCTATTCTGCTCACACAAACCTTGATTCTCTTCCCGGAGGAGTCAGTTGTAGGATGGCCGATAAACTTGGTCTTACGAATGTCAGAGTTCTTGCCCCTTTGAAAAACAGGCTCCTGAAGCTTGTCGCTTTTATCCCTGAGAATTATCTCGAAAAGGTTAAGGATGCAGTCTTTGAGGCAGGAGCAGGAGTAACAGGCAATTATGACAAATGCAGTTTCAGTACACCAGGTACCGGAACCTTTCGTCCCGGAGAAAACGCAAATCCGTTCGTCGGCAAAAAGGGCAAGATACATTTTGAGAGGGAAGTGAGGTTTGAAACAATTCTATACACCGGGTTGAAGGAGAAGGTTATTGAAGCGCTGCTTCATGCTCACCCCTACGAGGAACCTGCTTACGATATCTACATGCTTGAAAACGAAAGTACGGAAGCAGGATTAGGCTGTATAGGCATGCTGCCTAAGCAAATGGAAGCCGGTGAATTTATAAAGCATCTTTCAGTTGTTTTTTCAGCCAGAGGATTAAGATACTCGGGGATATTGGATGGTAAAATCTCAAAGGTGGCACTTTGCGGCGGCTCGGGAGCATCCCTTTTGAAGGAAGCAGTTGCCTGTGGTGCAGATGCCTTTGTGACTGCAGATATTAAATACCATGCTTTTTTTGATGCTGAAAACAGG
Source organism: Bacteroidales bacterium (assembly GCA_003157055.1). GTDB lineage: Bacteria > Bacteroidota > Bacteroidia > Bacteroidales > VadinHA17 > LD21. The sequence continues at coordinate 2,394 of PMIG01000030.1, forward strand.
ATACTCCTGGCTGATATAGGTCATTATGAGGGTGAAAAATTCTCTGTGGAAATTTTATACGAATTAATTATTAAAAAATTCCCTACATTTGCACTCCGGTTTTCAGAGATAAATACAAATCCGATTAACTATTTTTAATATGGAAAAAAACAAGACAAAAGACGCCGAAATTTCTGTCGAGGATAGGTTACGGGCATTATACAGCCTTCAGATGGTCGATTCAGAGATTGATAAAATTAAGACCCTGAGAGGCGAGCTACCTCTTGAGGTTCAGGATCTCGAAGACGATATTGCCGGTCTTGAAACCAGGCTTGGCAATCTCAGGGACGAAGTTACCACTCTTGATAAATCGGTTTCGAAAAAACATACCGAGATCGGAGATTCTGAAGCACTGATAAAAAAATACGAAGAACAGCAGAAGAATGTCAGAAATAACAGGGAGTTCGATTCACTTTCGAAAGAGATTGAATATCAGAACCTTGAAATTGAGCTTTACAACAAGAAAATCAAGGAATTCAATGTACAGATTGACGAGAAGAAAGTTTTGATTGGTGAATCCGAAGCTCTGCTTGAAGACAGGAAATCAGACCTGGATACTAAGAGATCAGAGCTTGATGAGATCATCTCAGATACCCAGAAAGAGGAAGAAGGTCTTTATAAGAAACATGAAAAAGTACAGGGGATAATCGAAGACAGGCTTCTTACAGCATACAAGCGGATTCGTACAAATGCGAGAAACGGTCTGGCGGTTGTTCCGGTACAGCGTGATGCATGCGGCGGCTGCTTCAACCAGATCCCACCTCAGCGTCAGCTTGACATCAAATCAAGGAAGAAAATCATAGTTTGCGAATATTGCGGACGCATCCTGGTGGATGATGAAATAATTAAGGAAGGCAAGATTTAACAATCTTTGATATGCCTTGGAAAGCCGGTCCGTCGTGACCGGCTTTTTTATTAATTTTACGGTAGTTAATAAATCTTTCACAATGACATCAGCTCAATTTAAAAAACTCGTTTCCGAAGGTATACCTTCAGTGCTTCCTCAGGCAAAACCATACGATAAAAACATTAATCACGCTCCGAAACGGAAAGATATCCTTACGAAAGCTGAGAAGAAGCTGGCGCTTAAAAACGCGCTGAGATACTTCCCGGTTGAATTTCATCAGATTCTGGCAAAGGAATTTGCCGAAGAGCTGAAGAATTACGGAAGGATCTATATGTACAGGTTCCGTCCCGATTATGTGATAAAAGCACGGAATATCGACGACTATCCTTACAGATCACGCAAAGCAGCGGCAATAATGCTGATGATAACAAATAACCTTGATGTGGATGTTGCCCAGCACCCTCATGAACTTATCACTTACGGCGGAAATGGCGCTGTTTTTCAAAACTGGGCACAATACAGGCTTACAATGAAATACCTGTCAGAGATGACAGACGAGCAGACTCTCGTCATGTATTCCGGCCACCCCCTGGGACTGTTCCCATCACATCCTGATGCACCGAGGGTGGTTGTTTCAAACGGCATGGTCATTCCCAATTACTCATCGCAGGATCACTGGGAAAGATTTAATGCCCTGGGTGTGTCACAGTATGGTCAGATGACTGCAGGATCGTACATGTATATTGGTCCGCAGGGCATTGTTCATGGTACAACGATTACAATTCTCAATGCCTGCAGGCTGATAACTAAAAATAATAAGAGTAAGAATCTTATGCTTTTTGTCTCTTCAGGACTTGGCGGCATGTCCGGTGCTCAGCCCAAAGCAGCAAAGATTGCCGGGTTGATTTCAGTAATTGCCGAAGTGAACCCTAAAGCTATCAGGACCCGTCACTCGCAGGGCTGGGTCGATGAAGTTTTTGTTGATATGGATAAGCTGATAAGCAGGGTTAAAAAAGCCAGGGAACTCGGAGAAGCGGTCTCACTTGCTTACCAGGGAAATATAGTCGACCTGTGGGAAAAGTTTGCCGATCATGATATCAGGGTCGATATCGGTTCTGACCAGACATCATTGCATAATCCATGGGCCGGAGGATACTATCCGGCCGGCCTCACATTTGAAGAGTCGAACAGGATGATCTCCGATGACCCTGAGAAATTCAAATGGTATGTCAGAGAATCCCTGGTCCGCCAGGTTGAGGCAATTAACAGGCACACAAAAAACGGCACATATTTTTTCGATTATGGGAATGCATTCCTTCTTGAGTCTTCGCGAGCCGGAGCCGATGTTCTTAAAGCCGACGGAGAATTCAGGTATCCTTCATATGTTCAGGATATTATGGGGCCTCTCTGCTTTGATTATGGCTTTGGACCTTTTCGCTGGGTTTGCTGCTCAAATGACCCTGCCGATCTTGCCGTAACTGATAAGATAGCTGCCTCAACGCTTGAAAAAATAATGAAGGGTGCTCCAGCGGAGATAAAACAACAGCTTGAGGATAATATTCACTGGATAAGAGAAGCAGGCAAAAACAACCTGGTTGTTGGTTCGCAGGCAAGGATACTCTATGCCGATGCAGAAGGGAGGATTGCCATTGCCGATGCTTTCAACAAAGCTG
>PMIG01000256.1 GCA_003157055.1 Bacteroidales bacterium
TCATGTAGGAGGAGGAGCTCTCCCTTACAACTCGCCTTTTAAAACATTCCTTAATTTCCGGAATTCTCTTTACCTCCTCTATAAAAATCTTCCTGACAGGGATCTTCACCGCATCCTTTTTACAAGAAAAATACTTGACGGCATTGCTGCTCTCTTTTTCCTGGTAAAAGGAGAATTCAAAAGCTTCCGGGCAGTCTGGAAAGCGCATATGGATTATTACAGGAACATTGAAAAGCTGAAAATGAAGCGAATATCTGCAGGGAAATCAGAACCAACAGATTTTGGCGGACTTATACTGAACAAAAACATCGTATTTGAGTTTTATGTCAGGAGACACAGAACTTTCTCCAGCTTAAAAACGAACATTTAAATTAATGAAGAATTACCAGTTTATAGTTTTTTTCTCTATTGTCATTACAATCTATTCGCTTGCAAATGCATACATTTTCTTCAAAGGATATCATGCACTCCAGCTACAGAGGGAGAACAAAATTCTCTATACTATTATTTTTATAACTCTTGCAGTCACATTTATCGCTGCAAAGCTCCTCGAATCACGTCACTCTTCAGTATTTACGGATGCATTGAATATTATTGGCGGCTTCTGGATGGGATTTATGCTTTATGCCATAATGTTCTTTCTTTTATCTGATATTATTTTCATTATACTTCGCCTGACAGGTCTTCTTGAAAGAGGTAATATACCTGNNATGATCCCTGTGGTCAAAGAATATAATATTACTATCAATAAACGGGTGGATGGAATAAATAAACTAAGGGTCGTCGCCGTTTCCGACATTCACCTGGGAAGCATCATTCGGAAAAGAAGCATTAAAAAATTATCAGGCATGATTGAGGATATGCATCCCGATGTTATCTTTTTGCTTGGCGATATTGTTGACGGAGAAATCGGACCTGTACTGAGGGGCGATTTGCTGAAGTACTTCAGAGAACCCAAAACCACGGATGGCATGTATGCAATAACCGGTAATCATGAATTCATCGGTGGAGCAGCAAAGACGATACCTTACATTGAAAGCAAGGGGATCAGGGTCCTGAAAGATGAGGTAGTGATACTACCGGGAGGAATCCAGGTGATCGGAAGGCTCGACCGTGACTCAGAACGCTTTTATAATAAAAAGCGGCTGCCTCTTGAGGAACTTATGAAAGGTATCGATCATTCCAGACCTATCATACTTCTCGATCACCAGCCATTTCATCTTTATGAAACAGAGAAGAATGGCATTGACCTTCAGCTGTCGGGCCATACTCATAACGGGCAAATGTGGCCGCTCAACTACCTGACAAGGAAAATATATGAGTTGAGCTACGGCTATATGAAAAAGGGTAATTCTCAGATAATAGTCTCATCGGGATTTGGACTCTGGGGGCCAAGGGTCAGGTTAGGAAGCCATTCAGAAGTGCTGCTTATAAATATTGAATTTACAGGCGGAAGCCAGGGAAGTGAATGATCAACTTATAAAAGGTCATAGATCTGTTCAAGTGCAATCCCTCTCGATCCTTTGATCAGGATATGATATCCGCTTACCTGTTCCGATTTCAGGTAATCCTTTAGTTTTCTTATATCAGGGAAAGATCTGAAGCCAGATTCTGAAGATACCTTTGAAAACAGTGGTCCTGTCAGCAGAACCTCCTTAATATTGTTATCATTCAATATTTTAAGCACTCTGAGGTGTTCTTCCTCGCTCTTGTCTCCCAGCTCAAGCATATCGCCGAGGATGCACATCTTCCTGCCAGTCTCAATTTTTGAAAATGATTCAATAGCCATCTTCATGCTTGATGGATTTGCGTTATATGAATCGCATATCAGGATATTTTTCTTTGTAGCCTTTATCTGGGACCGGTTATTTCCCGGATTATATTTTGCGATCTCCTCTGATATTTCTTTCATACCTACTCCAAGGAAGAGGCCGGCAGCAATTGCTGCTTTTATATTGAGGATGTTATATTCACCGAAAAGATTTGTACTTATGCTGTACTTCTTGTAAAGGTACTCCACTGCAAGAGAAAGGTTCATTTTGGCCGATCCGGAAGTAACAATAAGCTCCGTTCCGGTTGGATATGAATATGGAACAGCACGGTTCACCAGTTTGTAGATTTTCTCGGTAAGCACCGGGTCCTTATCATTGTAAATTGCTATGCCGTTCACCTTCCGCAAGTGTTCGTAAAGTTCTGTTTTGGCTTTGACTACTCCTTCCGCGGATCCAAAGCCTTCAATATGAGCAGTTCCAATATTAGTAATTATCCCATAATCTGGTTTGGCGATCAGGCAGAGCGTTCTGATCTCTGTCAGATGACTTGCTCCCATTTCGACGACCATTATTTCTGTACCTTCAGGAGCGGAGAGTATTGTAATCGGGACGCCGATATGGTTGTTCAGGTTTCCCCTGGTGGCATGTACATTGAATTTCCGTGAAAGGATCGCTGTGATTAGTTCCTTCGTAGTTGTTTTGCCATTGGTCCCGGTTATTGCCAGCACGGTAGCTTTGATTTCTTTCCTGTGGCATGCTGCCAGTGCCTGAAGCTCGAAAAGGCTGTCATCGACCAGAATGGTTCTTTCAGTCTCAAAGGCAGGGTCGTCGATAACTGCCCATGAAGCTCCTTTATCTATGGCTTCGGCAGCAAATTTATTTCCGTTATAATTATCGCCCCACAGAGCAAAAAAAATCTGACCTCCGGTAACTGATCTGGAATCGGTGGTGACTCCTGTTGATTCCCTGAATAGTTTATAGATTTGTTCTGTCTTCATATTCAGAAAAAAATGCCTCATTATTTTCCATAATGAGGCTTTCTTTATTTTAGTTCAATATCAGAATCCTGCAGGACTTCCTATCCTGATCATTGCACATCTGAATCCGATGTCGTCGCGGGATTCATTCTGATCGAGAAATCTTCGTGTGGATGGGTTGAGCCAATAGGCTCTGTCTTTCCATGATCC
>PMIG01000394.1 GCA_003157055.1 Bacteroidales bacterium
ATCCTTGGCCTGATCAGCAGTCATTTCAACTGGATCGGTCGAGCCTGCCATCGGATTTATCATATATCCCTTCACTCCGTCATATGCCTGGATTATATCCTGACCGTTAACGCTTGTGAGGGTTTTGATCTTGCTTGGATTTTTCATCCACAATGTCATGGGCATCTCCATTCCCATCATTGACATATTTGCAGTGATTTTAATGGTTTTAAAAGTAGATATCTTGTCAAGCTTGTTTGCCTCGGTGTACTTCTTGACAATTTCATCAAGCGTCTGCGCATTGATCATAACTGCAGTGAGAAGGCAGGTGGTGAACAAAAATAATTTTTTCATGAATACTTAATTTAGTTATTAAATGAATTTATTGTTTTTCTGAGTGCTACTAATTTGTTTATCAGATTATCCATCCCCGAGAGCTTCAGCATATTTGCTCCATCCGATTTTGCAACGGCTGGGTTGGGATGTGTTTCAATGAAGATGCCATCGGCCCCCACGCTTACTGCAGCTTTGCCGATAGTCTCAATCATTTCGGGATTTCCTCCGGAAACTCCTGCCTCCTGGTTAGGCTGCTGGAGCGAATGGGTTATATCCATTACAACCGGAACTCCTGTCTTCTGCATTAAGGGGATATTCCTGAAATCAACGATAATATCCTGGTATCCGAACATATTGCCGCGGTCGGTAACAATTATATTGTTATTGCCAGATTCCTTTACCTTATCAATAGCGAATTTCATGGAAGGACCGGAAAGGAACTGACCTTTCTTGATATTGATCCATTTGCCTGTTTTTGCAGCTGCTGCAAGGAGATCCGTCTGCCTGCAAAGAAAGGCAGGGATCTGAAGAATATCAACATATTCTGCTGCCATTGCAGCCTCTTCAGGATTATGAATATCGGTAATAACCGGNNTTGTATTTGTCGGATAACTTTACAAGGTAATCTGCAATCTCAAAGACCACATCTTCACCTTCTACGACACAAGGACCGGCGATCAGTAAAAAATTGTCGCTCTTCCCGTATTTAAGTCCGGGGATATCTATTCCACTATTATTCATTCAAATGTAAAGTTAACGAAATAATATTCTTTTTCAAATACCATACCAATATTGAAAACGACTCCGGGGAACTATGTGTAACTATTCCCTTTAGAACTGACAGAGAGAGATACTGAGGACCACAGAGTTGCATAGAGAAGATCATTTATCATAATCATAAATATCTTTCCAGAGGTTTTTTAGCCTCTTCCTTATTTCTTCCTCCTTCTGAGTATTTCCCGGTTCATAAAACTGAGATCCCTTTATTTCCTCCGGCAGATAATTCTCGATTACAAAATTTCCTTCAAAACTGTGAGCATATTTATAGTCCTTATGGTATCCAAGATCCTTCATGAGTTTTGTCGGTGCATTTCTGAGATGAAGCGGAACCGGGAGGTCTCCCTTCTCTTTTACTGCACCAAGTGCATTTTCAATAGCCATGTAGGAAGCGTTGCTTTTAGGTGACGTAGCAAGATAAACAGCTGCCTCTGAGAGTATTATTCTTGATTCCGGCCATCCTATGACATTTACTGCCTCAAAGCAAGCCTGTGCAAGAAGAAGTGCATTAGGGTTCGCAAGTCCTATATCCTCAGCTGCCAGGATCAGCATCCTGCGTGCAATGAATTTGGGATCCTCGCCTCCTTCGACCATCCTTGCAAGCCAGTAAACAGCTGCATTGGGATCACTTCCCCGCATAGATTTAATGAATGCGGAAATAATATCGTAATGCTGTTCCCCATTCTTGTCATATAATGCAAGGTTTTTCTGGACATGATCCAGGACCTTGTCATCAGTTACCATTATTTTACCATCGGTAGCATCCTTGGCCTCACCTGCAACAACGAGCTCAAGAGCATTGTACAGCTTTCTGGCATCGCCGCCGGAGACGCGCATAAATGCTTCATATTCCAGTATTTCTATTTTATATTCAGCAAGGAAAGCATCTTTTTTTATTGCTTTGTCAAGTAGTCCTATTAGGTTCTCTTCGCTCAGAGGATTCATTACATAAACCTGGCATCTTGAAAGGAGGGGAGATATCACTTCGAAAGAAGGGTTTTCGGTGGTTGCACCAATAAGAGTAATTATTCCCTGCTCAACAGCACTCAGAAGCGAATCCTGCTGCGATTTGTTAAAGCGGTGAATTTCGTCAATAAACAGTATAGGGTTCGGCTGATTGAAGAACTGCTGCCTTTTTGCCTTTTCTATTGTATCTCTGACATCCTTGACACCTGAATGTACGGCACTTAAATGAAAAAATGGCCGCTTCATCGTGTTGGCAATGATAGATGCAAGAGTTGTTTTTCCGACTCCGGGAGGTCCCCAAAGAATAAAAGAAGGTATGTTTCCCGACTCGATCACCTTCCTCAAGACGCCTTTCTCGCCGACAAGATGAGACTGTCCGCTGAATTCATCCAGATTCCTGGGCCTCATTCTCTCAGCAAGCGGCTGGTTTGACTGCATATATTTAAGTTTGTGTAAAATTAGCAAAATTAATTTTTAATGTTCCATATTGAGACTTTGCGCTGAGTGCATGGATAATTTTATTTCTTCATCATGCACCTAATTTGATAAATTTGAAGTCAGTTAAAAAGAAAGATGAAAATGAAGAGAACGGCCATATATCTGCTTGCAATAATTCTGATTTCAGGTTGCCGCGAAACACCTTCACCCATAATTACTGGCCGGAATATTACAGTAGGACACGGAATGGTGGTTTCGGCACATCCTGAAGCTTCAAAAGCAGGAGTATCGATATTGCAGAAAGGGGGAAATGCAATTGATGCAGCGGTTGCTACCGAGTTTGCCCTCTCGGTATGTTACCCTGAAGCCGGCAATATCGGCGGCGGCGGATTTATGCTCATAAGGACACATGATGGTAAAACCGAAGTGATTGACTACAGGGAAAAAGCTCCGGTCAGTGCATCACGCGATATGTATCTTGACAATTCGGGAAATGTTTCAGTCGGACTGAGTACCGATACTCATCTTGCCAGCGGAGTCC
>PMIG01000382.1 GCA_003157055.1 Bacteroidales bacterium
AAATACGAGTATGAGAAGTCGATGCGCGATTACTGGGAATCCAGGATCTCCGGCAAGCAATCAGGCTTCAAGTCGTCTCTCATTCCTCAGATAGAGATTGGCGGCGCTGCATTCGATAAGGTATTCGGAAGCAATGCAATAAATATTGTCCCACAGGGATCTGCAGAATTGATCTTTGGCCTTAACATTTCGCATACTGAGAACCCGACTCTGTCAGAGAAGCTCAAGACCATTCCGACATTCGACTTCAAGGAGAAGATTCAGATGAACGTAACAGGAACTATCGGTGACAAGGTTCAGCTGGGCGTCAATTACAACACCGACGCAATGTTCGACTTCGAGAACAGGACAAAGCTGCAGTATGCCGGCAAGGAAGATGAGATTCTTAAAAAGATTGAAGCAGGCGATGTTACTCTTCCTCTTACTGGAACCCTGATAACGGGAAGTTATTCTCTTTTCGGCCTTAAGACAGAGATGCAGTTTGGCAAACTCACGGTAACAACCGTCTTATCGCAGCAGAAAGGTGAATCATCGACCATTGAGACAAAAGGAGGAGCGCAGCAGACACAATTTGATATAAATGCGGATGCCTATGAGGCAAACCGCCATTTCTTTCTTTCGCAATATTTCAGGGACAATTATGATAATGCACTGAAGAACCTGCCGGTAGTAAGCTCGGGAGTTAACATTGAGAGGATTGAAGTCTGGGTTACGAACAAGACAAACCGCTTTGAGGAAGGAAGCAACAGGAATATCGTCGCAATGATGGACCTTGCTGAGAATAAAAACCATATATACAACAAATTGCCGGCATTTCAGGCAGCTTCTGGCGCACCCCCATATCCGGATAATGGCGCCAACAATATGTATGATCAGCTGACTTCAACCTATTCCTCAATACGTGATGTGAATCAGATAACCAGTGCTTTTGATCCGATATCATCATCATTCCAGATAGGTCGTGATTATGAAAAGATCGAGAATGCAAGGAAGCTGGCTGACAGGGAATATACTGTCAATACCCAGCTGGGGTATATCTCACTCAACAGCGCCCTTAACAATGATGAAGTACTTGCTGTTGCTTTTGAATATACTATCAACGGGCAGGTCTTTAAAGTTGGTGAATTTTCAACTGACGGCATCGCTTCTCCCAAGACTCTCATTTTAAAACTTCTTAAAGGCACAACCCTCACTCCAAGGTTTCCTACATGGAAGCTTATGATGAAGAATATATATTCACTTGGCTCGGGAAAACTCGAGACAAAGGATTTTCAGCTTAATGTTCTTTACCAGGATGACAATACCGGCAATTCAATAAACTATCTGCCTGAAGGAAACCTTCAGAAACAAATTCTCCTTCAGGTGCTGGGCCTTGATAATCTGAATTCCCAGAACGACCGGCAGCCGGATGGTTACTTTGACTTCATTGACGGCGTGACGGTAATGATCGATAAAGGGAGGATAATATTTCCTGAAATCGAGCCTTTCGGCAGTTACCTGAAGGCGAAGATCAACGATCCCATCATTGCACAGAAATATGTTTTCCAGGAGTTGTACGATTCGACGCAAACGGTGGCTCAGCAGATGGCTGAAAAAGATAAATTCAAGCTTAAAGGGCAGTATTCCTCTGAATACGGAACCGAAATAAGGCTTAATGCCACAAATATTCCGCTGGGATCAGTCACGGTAACTGCAGGCGGAGTACCGCTTACGGAAAATACCGACTACACAGTTGACTATAACCTTGGAACTGTTACAATAATCAATGCTGCCCTTATTGAATCGCAGACCCCGATAAAAGTATCACTTGAGAACAACCAGTTTTTCGGGTTCCAGACAAAGTCTCTTGTGGGAACTCATCTCGATTACCGGCTTTCAGATAATTTCGATATCGGAGGCACTATACTTCATCTTACAGAAAGACCATATACTCAGAAAGTAAACTATGGCGAAGAACCTATTTCCAACACTATCTGGGGTTTAAACACCTCATATAAGACCCAATCCCAGGCGCTTACTAATATTATTGACAAGATTCCCTTTCTCAATACCAAAACTCCTTCAACATTATCGTTCTTTGGCGAGTTTGCCGACCTTATACCCGGCCATTCTAAGGCAATCTCCAGTGCGGGGAANNGAGGCTAAGCTTAACGATAACCTCGCGAGCGGATTCAACAGGGCTAAAATTGCATGGTACGTTATCGATCCGCTTTTCCTCCGCAACGGATCTTCAACGCCTACCTATATAAAGGAGCATCCCCAGGAGCAGTCAAGCCATTTCGTAAGAGAGATCTACGAGAACGAGCTATGGCCTTACAAGGAGAGCGAAAGCGGTATTCCCACAACGATATCTGTGCTCAACATTGCATATTATCCTAGTGAAAGAGGGCCTTATAACTTTGATACAAACCCGGGTCCCTACTCAAAGGGTCTTACTTCCGATGGCCAGCTTAACGACCCGGAGTCGAGGTGGGGAGGAATCATGCGAGAAGTTCTGACGAGCGATTTTGAGACAGCTAACGTTCAGTATATAGAGTTCTGGCTGATGGATCCCTTCGTTGAAAATCCAACAGGCGCAGGAGGAGATCTTTACATTAACCTTGGGAATATCTCTGAAGATATCCTTCGCGATTCAAGGCAAAGCTTTGAAAACGGTCTTCCCTCAACAGCTACCCCTATAAATGTAGACACAACCGTATGGGGAAGAGTTCCAAACGTTCAGTCCGTCGTAAATGCCTTTGATAATTCGTCGGAATCGAGACAGTACCAGGATGTCGGGCTTGACGGCCTGAGTGATTCCGATGAAAAGACATTCTTTTCAGATTATCTTCAGAAATCGATGATGATAACTTCTCCTGCTGCTTACCAGAAAATCCTTAATGATCCATCAGGTGATGATTTTCACTATTTCAGAGGTACAGATTATGATCAACAGAATCTCGGAATCCTCGACAGGTACAAGAACTATAATGGCGTCGAAGGCAACTCACCCACATCGGCAATGTCTAAGGAGTCATATCCGACATCGGGAACCACCCTTCCCGATATGGAAGACATTAACCGCGATAATACACTGAACCTGACGGAGAGCTATTTTCAGTACAGGATAAGTCTAAGACCTGAAGATTTGCAAGTCGGAAAAAATAATATTGTCGATGAGGTTGAATATCAGCCTGACCTGGAATACAATAAAACAAAGGTTAAGTGGTTTCAGTTCAAGGTTCCGATTGCTGAGTACCAGAAGGCTGTAGGGAATATCAGCGATTTTAAATCGATCCGTTTCATGAGGATGTTCCTACGTAATTTCAGCGAGCCTGTTCACATGCGTTTTGCAAAGCTCGATCTGGTGAGGGCAGAATGGCGGAAATACAACCTTTCATTTATGGAAGGCGGAGAAAGAGTTACGGTTCCCGAACCAACCGATGGCACATTTGAGATAAGTTCAGTAAGCATTGAGGAAAATTCCGGCAAGGTGCCTGTGAATTATGTCCTGCCTCCCGGATTTGACAGGGTTACAGATCCTACCAACCCGCAGCTCAGGCAGCTTAATGAGCAGTCTATGGTATTGAAAGTCCAGGACCTTGAAGACGGCGATGCACGCGTTGCATTCAAGAATGTAAACCTCGATATAAGGGAGTATCGCCGTCTCAGGATGGAAGTTCATGCAGAGGCCGTTCCGGGTCATCCACTGCGTGATAATGAACTGACTGCATTCATAAGGTTAGGTTCCGATTACAAGAGCAATTTCTATGAATATGAAATACCATTAAAGCTTACTGCCCCGGGTCATTATAATAATAATTCTGACGATTCGAGGGCTTTAGTCTGGCCCGCCGATAACAGCTTTGACATTGACCTGTCGGAATTGCAGGCTGCAAAGAGTGAACGAAACCGGCAAATGGATGAACCAGGCTCTTCCCTCAGCCTTTCAGATGTATTTGTTTATATAAAGGACGGTCACAGGATATCTGTCTCGGGGAATCCCAACCTCAGCAATGTGAAGGTACTCATGATTGGCGTAAGGAATCCTATCAAGACCAGGAGTCCGTCGACCNNGTAAATGAAAGGAGCAAGGAGGACATTTCAAAGTATGATCTCTCTTCAACCATAGAACTCGGAAAGTTCTTCCCTGAAAAAGTACAGGTCAGGCTTCCTGTTTATGTCGGTTATTCAGAAACAAGGATCAAACCAGAGTATAATCCCCTCGATCCTGATATTAAACTTTCAGATGCTGAAGCTGCGACTAAGAACAAGGCCGAATTAGATTCATTAAAATCACTGACCGAGGAGCATGCCTTGCGTAAAACAATTACGGTAAGCAATGCCGGAATCGGCAAGCGGGGGAAAAAGCCTCATTTATGGGATATAGCCAACTTAAGCGCCAATTATACATATAATGAGATTTCCAGCAGCGATATCAAGACCGAGATCAACCTTGAGAAGGATTACAAGGGGGGACTCAACTATGATTTTCAGGGCCAGCCTGCAAACATCATGCCTTTCAAGAATTTCGGGTTCCTGAACGGGAAGATATTTAGTATCATCAAGGATTTTAATTTTTATCTCTTTCCCAAGAGCCTGACATTCAGAACAGACCTTACCAGGTATTATAACGAGATAAAGACCAGGAACATCGATAACCCATTTCTCGAGATTGAACCGACTTTCAGGAAAGATTTTGAGTGGAGCAGGATATACGATTTCAAATATGACGTCACGCGTATGCTTAAGGTCGACTTTACAGCGACTGATCTTGCGAGGATTGATGAACCCCCGGGAGGGGTGGACAAGAATAGATATGCCAGCGAGTACAAGATATGGCGCGATTCAGTTCTGACAAACCTGAAGAACTTCGGAAGGACGACTTCTTACAATCATGTAATAAATGTAACTTATACACTTCCTTTCAATAAGCTTCCGCTTCTCTCCTGGCTGAATTCCAACCTGCGGTATGGATCGGATTATACCTGGCTTGCAGGGCCGCTCTATCCTGACAGCCTTAAGATACATATAGGCAATTCAATAAAGAACCATAGTGAACTTACCTTTACTGCAATGGGAAACCTCGTTGCGATCTATTCAAAATCGAAATTCCTGAAGAAGGTTGAGAATGACACCAGGCCTGAGTCTATGCACAAGTTAAAAGCTCAGTTTAAGACAGTCACATTTAAAAAGGGCAATCAGAACTTCAAGACTAACGCTGCAAAGGGCATCATTCATAATCTCGGGACAAAGGATGTCAAAGTGCGTGTTCTGAAGAAGAACGGAGAAGAGCTGAAAGGGAAGGTTGATATAGTGAATGATAATCGTGT
>PMIG01000013.1 GCA_003157055.1 Bacteroidales bacterium
CAGATCGGGTTTCCAGTATAAAGTATTCCGGTAATCAGGTAAGCGGTTATTTTTCATTTCACTTCCGCTGTAATCAGGAGAATAGAAGTTACTTTGAACCTGACATCCTTCGTACACCTGTCTGAAAATTGAATTGTCAAATTCCATTACACTTAAATTACCTTTTTTAGTAATAAAACTGACTATTCCGTCAAATACATTATCTGAAATGAAATATCTGGTATTGATTACATCTGTCCTTTCTATCTCTTTTGAGTTTATGCTTAATACCTTTTCAAAATCATATACCGGCACTCCATCAACTAAAACGAGAGGCGCATTTTCAAATGGCTGACCTCTGAATTTGTTTATAAGCTTAAAATCATACTTCCCGTTTTGCNNTCAGGCTTCCCGTAAAAATCAGGAATAATGGTTTTTGATTCACCAGGTCTGTTTTGTCTGAAAGGCTTATAAATATTGTTAATCTGCATCCCCACAATGACTTTATTTATATCATTTAACTTACTGCTGTCAAGGTAAAATGCAATAGGTTTAAATTTACTGAATGAACTGCTGAAGGGTTGATTAAGTTCTATATAATATCCTGTAATGTCGGGAGATAATGGTTGAATAACTATTTCGTTCAGTCCCGATTCTTTCATAATAAAGTGGAACTCTCCACTTTCGTCCGTTTTCCCAAACTGGCATCGGGCAGTTTTTCCGACAAATGACATAGACAAGTCGGTTTTCTTCAATGGTTCATCAGTGGCTTTTAATCTGAGAAAGCCAGTTAAAAGATTTCCCTCGAGTTCAGCAAGATTCTCTGATCCCGCCGCTCTATTGACTATATCATTTCCCTGGTTAAAACAATGAAAACTTGAAAGCCCGGTAGAATTAACTGTAATTGATTTAGCCACAGATACAGACAGGTCTGTCTCAACCGGATTACCTTGCATATCAGTAGCTGAAATCTCCAATTTTATTTTTTCCCTTGATGCATATTCAGATTTATCGAGAGTAATTTTATAATTAATCTGTTTATTACCTTCATTTTTAGAGGATTTCCCGATAATCTGTTTGCCATCTCTTTCTGTAATAATTGATTGCGACAGACCATCGGTGATTGAAATTGCTGAATCTGAATTTTTAATATCCGGCGGAAGTTTTAGATGATCGATGCTTTCAAAGGGATTGATTACAGAAATAGTTTTATAGAAGAACTGATCCGGCGAAAAGTTCTTCATCCAGCTCGTGTAAGCACGGATGATATAGTTGCCTGAGCTTAAATTATCAGGAAGGATAAAACTGGATGACCCGGAATTATGATCAGATTTTATTTTTATCTGCTTTAACGGGAAGTTGTTTTTATCAAGCATCTCCAGATATACTACTTTGCTTATATCACATGGAGCATGTGTCAGTCCGTTCACAGTATAAACTTTGAACCAAACCTCTTCCCCACTGATATAAATATCACGATCGGTCCTGACAAAAATCTCTTCTTTGAAATTTCGCATTTCAGAATCTTCAGCTTTGTACGTTAATTGCTGTGAAAACAGCTGCTGGTTAAAAAGGAGACCAAGAAGTATCAGGGTTCTTAAATTCAGAGCTGACATCCGTTCAACCAACTTATAAGATTTTTTCAGTTTAAGCATATTAGTTAAGATCTACCCAGAAATCTGGTTTATTTCGTGTTCCTGTCAATTCGCAATTTGCACACTCAGGCATAACGAACACCATTTTCTCAAGTTTATTAGTTCCCGAAATATATTTTGGCTCAACAAAAGAGTAGGTAGAAGTTATACAATACCATGAATATACATCAAACCATGTAACCGGTGGGGCGAATGGAGTCTGAAAATCTGCCGGTTCCTTTTCTATTCTTACGCATGGATAATGATAATAAGGCAGATTAAGTCCAACAATAGCACTGAACGGAATGTCTTTTCTCTTTTGCTTTACTGCCGATACCTGGAAATAGCCTAAAACCCGAACTTCAGGATTATTAACGTCTTTGATATTACTGGTAACTGTAAATGGTTGTTTAGCGAAGATGCCCCCGATATTGTCATTGACCTGTTTCAGATCATTCCAAAAATCGTAATCTTTTTTTGATATTGAATACTGGCTCACAAGAATGCTATATTGAAGAAGCAACCTGTCGGATTGATCGGTTGCTATAAAAAATATTGGTTCCTTCACTATCCGGGTAGGTTCTCCGGGATAGATTGCATGAATTATAACACCATCAGATTTTTTATTTTTCCAGCAATATTCCTTAACATCAGTTGCAGGTACAATGGTGCTGTCAGCTACATTGAAATCATATTTCTTTGGATCCGGCACTTTAANNGATCTTTTGCGAAATATATACTGTCAATATCAGGGACAGATTGCATCAGACATGGATCTGATTCATATTCTTCACCTTCATTGGTACGTATGTGCAAAATATATGTTTTACCAATAGTCCCTTTAAATTCAAGACTGTCTGTTTTATATATTCCATTGTTTTTATTCTTCAGATAGCTCTCGTTTCCGGAATCATCGGAGATGAAAACAGTGGCATTAGAAACATTGACAGACACGGAACTTTGTTCCTGAAATGTTCGTGACAGCTTNNAGATTCATAACCCGCAAGTTTTGGACTATACGGGTCGATACAGGTGCATAGTGCAAAGACAGCAACAAACATCAGGATTGATTTGGGCCCCAGATTTAACATGAAGCCCGTTTTATTTTATTAATCATGCCAACTGAACGGTAAAAGATAGGGAAGTAAAAATAATATTTATTCACCTTAGTTTATTGTTTAACGCATAAAAAATCTGATGTAATATAAGAACCTTCTGGTTTAAGTTAATGCAAATCAGTTCATATCGATCCAGAAATCGGGCTTAGCTGATGTTCCGGTTAGCTCGCAATTCGCGCATTCAGGTTTTGCAAATACCAGCTTGTCAAGCATAAAAGTCTCAGGATCATACATCGGTTCAATAAAAGAGTAAGTTGAAGTAATACAAAACATCGAATAGAGGTCATCAAAGGTAACAGGAGGTCCGTAAGGGGTTGAANNCAATGTCACTGAAAGGAATAAATGTTCTTTTCTGTTTTACGGCTGAAACCTGAAAATACCCTAAAACACGCTCCTTTGGATTATTTATATTATGAATATTACTGATTACAGGAAATGGCTGAGTCGCAAATATGTCACTCCCGCTTTCATTTATCTTTTTCAGATTATTCCAGAATTCAAATTCATCTTTCGAAATGGAATACTGTTTAACAAGAATACTGTATTCTGACATTAATCTGTCGGATTTATCCGAAGCAATAAAAAATACCGGTTGCTTTTTAATTTGAGCATTCTGACCCGGATAGACCGCGTGGATATTTATTTCATCAGATTTTCTGATTTTCCAGCAGTATTGTTTTACATTAGCAACAGGAACAATTGTATTATGGTCGATATAATCGAATCTCTTAGGGTCTGGGATTTTAAATTTCCAGGTCTCGTCAAATGCCCAGCGATAATAACTGTTGTCATTCCCGGCTTTTGAATTTAGAAAGATTCTCAATCCGTTATCATTTTCAGTTCCGTTGTTAACCAATTCCTGATCTTTTTCGTAATATACACTGTCAATATCCGGAACCGGTTGCATCAGACACTGTTCTGATTCATATTCAGCTCCCTGACTGGTTAGAATGTGCAAAATGTATTTCTTCCCTGATATGCTCCTCAATTTTAAACTGTCTGATTTATAAATTCCATTGCCATAATTGTCCAGGAAGGTAATATTATTGTCTTCATCACTTATAGATACAGTGGCATCAGGGACCATTTCCGGACTGGTATTCTGATCCTGAATTGTACTTGATAGCTTTACGGTATATTTTGAATTTTCATCG
>PMIG01000107.1 GCA_003157055.1 Bacteroidales bacterium
TGTAACAGTATGGAACTCCCTGTTCTGTTTTCTGACTCTTATGTCCTGCATCAGTGATGCCAGCATATCAACCCTGCCGGGGTCGCCGACAATAATTATCTTATCTGAAATATCTCCGGGAAGCAGATTCAGATGAAAGATGCTTCCGTCATTGTTTGTAATGAGTTCGGTTTTCTTTTCCATAGAAAAAAATTGAGAGACAAATGTAAGAAATTCCGGGAAATGAGTTATTTGTAGTAGGCACTACAATGAAGCCGGTTTCATTAAGCTTCTGCTGAGCCTCCTGCATCAGACTAACCTTAATGTTCCTGGGTCCGAATCTGGCTGCCAGAAACGGTTTGTATTTCGGGTAAAAAACTAAACTGGCAAGAAATAATGTCAGAATTATGGTTATGGTTATCTTAAGTGTCCTGTTCATTAAATTAGATTTAAGTAATTTCCATATAAACGGCAGATATTGAACTCAAATAGGTAAAGTATTGAATATATGTGAAATACTTAACATCTATCTTTCATATTTTAAATGGATCAATTTCGAAAGATATTTAAGTCCTCTAGCTTTATGCACTCATCAATCAATGTTATATAATCATAAAATAAAACATGTTTCAGAAATGAATGTTTTAACTGAAAGAGTGTATTTTTGAATTTATAAATACAAATTAATATGATTCAGCGAATCCAGACACTCTTCCTGTTATTGACAATAATTGCATCATCATTATTTCTGACAGGTGGTTATGTGAACATTATTAACAGTACTTCAGGTTACGAAGCAGTGGCAAGATTCTCAGGTGTATATACGGTTTCATCCGGGAGCGGAAACGCTATGGCCAGCCATCTTTTTCCAGTTCCGGTGATATCTGTGCTGGTACCGTTTGCAGCTGTAGTCGCCATTTTTTTATATAAGAACAGGAAGCTCCAGAAGAAAATCATATTTTTCGATATTATGCTTGAGTTGATCCTTATTATTTCAGTGTTTATTCTATTATTACCAGTAGTGCAGCATAATTCAGCTATTCTAAAACCTGGATACAGAATTATTATGCCTCTGTTGAGCCTGATATTCCTCGTAGTGGCATACCTTGGAATAAGAAAGGATGATGAACTAGTGAAATCTTATGACAGACTCAGATAATACTTATTCCAGCCATGCATGAAATAAATACTCAGATTATCTGGAGGTTCTCCTGGTTAGTGATTTTCTCGCAGTAGTAGCATTTCAGTGCAACATTCTTTTTCGACACTAACTTGAACCTTGTGGTAACTGCCTCGAAATTAGTAATGCATTTCGGATTCATGCACCTGGCAATGCCGGTAATAGTATCGGGAATTTCAACTACTTTCTTCTCAATTACCTCGTAATCCTTGATAATATTGAGTTTTGCATCAGGTGCTACCAGGGCAATTCTGTTTATGTCATCATCGGCAAAATATTTCCCTGATATCTTGATGATTGCTTTTTTCCCAAGCTTTTTGCTTTCGAGGTTAGTTCCGAAGGTTATTTGATTGTCAAAACGGTCAAGCCCCAGAATCTGGATAACCTTGAAGAGATTTTTTGCCGGGATATGATCAATCACTGTCCCGTTCTGGATCGCACTTACGCTCAATTGTTTCGGTNNGTTCACTCTTGGGAGAGGATGAAGAATACGCATATTGGGCTTTGTGTTTTCGAGCATTGAATTTCTCAGGACGTATACATTCTTGACCTTTTCATATTCCATCGGATCAGAGAATCTCTCTTTCTGCACCCGGGTCATATAAATTATATCTGCTTTTGAGATTATATCGGTGAAATCAGTGTGCTCATAATATTTTAATCCCATATTATCGAGGTAAAGCTTAAACTCATCAGGCATTCTAAGCTCTTCAGGAGCAATGAAATTAAAAGTTGCATTCCATCTCGACATGGCCATCATCAGGGAATGAACCGTCCGGCCGTACTTCAGGTCTCCAACCATGAAGATATTCAGATTTTCAAGCCTCCCCTGTGTTTTTCGTATTGAATAAAGGTCAAGCATTGTCTGGGTAGGATGCTGATTGGCGCCATCACCTGCATTTATTATAGGTACCGACGACACCTCGCTTGCATATCGTGCGCTGCCTTCAATCGGATGCCGCATAACGATCAGGTCACAATAGCTGCATACCATTTTAATAGTGTCGTGCAATGTTTCGCCTTTGGAAACGCTGGAACTGGAAGAATCGGAAAACCCGACGATTTTTCCTCCGAGCTTGTTTATTGCGCTTTCAAAACTTAAGCGTGTACGGGTAGAAGGTTCAAAGAATAATGTGGCGATGACCTTCCCTTCCAGCAGTTTCCTGATTGGTTGTTTCTCAAACTCAACGGCCAGGTCAAGAACCTTTAAAATTTCCTCCGTCGAGAAATCGTCAATTGAAACTAAACTTCTCTTTTTCATTATGTTGGCACATTAAGAGCTGACTCAATATCTCTTTCAAATTTACTCAAGATTAGACATTAAGCTGATAAGTGTTGATAATTAATTAACAACTTTATAGATTGGAAAGAATATTTATTCAACCTCCAGGAGATTGATTTTAAGACCTTCGATCCTTGATAACTTCGCCCTGATCTTTTCTGTCTCAGATAACCTGATATAGACTGTCAGTCTGCATTCCAGTCCAAAGGAGGGAGCAGATTGCGCAATATCTCCATCCTTGATTATTTTCATAACATCATTCATTGCCAGGTAGGGAAAAATAAGATCACATTTTTGCTGCATGACATGATCAATTATCTCCGCATTTGAAAGAGCTGATCCAGCTGCAGATTTATAAGCATTTATAAGACCGCTTGTTCCAAGTAAAGTGCCACCGAAATACCGTGGGACAATCACAAGTACATTAGTGAGTCCAAAAGACCTTATTTGTCCGAGAATTGGCCTTCCTGCAGTTCCCGATGGCTCACCGTCGTCATTCGCCCTCCATGTAGCTCCATCTACACCGATGGCGTATGCATAACTGTGATGCTTTGCATCATGATGTTCTTTCCTTATTTCATCAAGGAACATTTTTATTTCGCCTTCATTTTTCACCCGGAAGGCTATCGAAACGAATTTACTTCCCTTTTCTTTAAAAAGGCCGTGCGAAACAGATTTTATGGTTTTATAAATGTCAGAAGAGGCCATAAATATCAAAATACCTTCGACAATAGGACGTTCCTGCAATATTAATTAAAACCTGCAGTCAATAGCCGTTTTGCATAAAAAATCCTAAATTTGTCTGCAATTATACCAGAAATGAGTGTATTCCTCGATGAGAAAGACCTTCAGAAACTTATTGTGATCGGCGACAGGATACTTATCAAACCAAAAACGCCTCAATCAAAAACAAAGAGCGGACTTTTTCTTCCGCCTGGTGTAAATGAGAACGAAAAGGTCCAGATAGGATATGTCGTTAAAGTTGGCCCGGGCTATCCGATACCTTCAATAAATGATTCAGACGAACCGTGGAAGAACATTAACGATGAACCTAAATATGTTCCTCTGCAGCTAAAGAAAGGTGACCAGGCTGTCTATTTGCAAAACAGCGCGATAGAGCTAGAATTCAATAATGAGAAATATATAGTTGTCCCCCAGTCGGCTATACTGCTTTTATTGCGCGATGACGGATTTCTTGAATAAAAATGTGACATGAATGTAAAGAACTTTGCTGGAATAAAAATTCTGATTGTTGAGGATGACCTTTCAAGCAGGCTATACCTCAATAAAATCATTGAAAAAAGCGGAGCAATTATTCTTAATGCTGGAGACGGACTGGAGGCTATTGAAATCTCAAGGCAGAACCCTGATATAGCCGTTATCCTGATGGATATACAACTTCCTCTTATGGATGGTTATACCTCTGCAAAGAAAATCAGGGAATTCAGGGACAAAGTTGTAATTATAGCCCAGACTGCCTATGGTCTGTCGGGCGATATGGAGAATATGCTGGCCTCAGGGTTTGATGATTATTTGATTAAACCGATTTATTCAGGGCAGCTGATAGAGAAAATATCTTCCTTTCTGCCATAGAATAACTTCTCTGTCATTCATTATACGCTGAAAACTTGCTGAATTCCTGTTTGAATTCTTCGATTTCCCATTTCCACCTTTCTCTTTCAATGCTTAAAGGAACTTTATTAAGAATAGCTTCACGCATACCGGAATCGCCTGATAGAATGTCGAATGGAATAAGTTTTTCCTCATATTCATACGGAGGGGAATTGAACTGAAGGGAATTCTCAGGAGATGTTTCCACTATTGCGCTGAAAATTTCCATTGCAACCGAAACGGGGAAGTATTTCTCAGGTTCAGTGACATGGATCTGCAGGCCATTGCAATTCTCTCCGCAGAACTTATTAAATGTAGGTTTAAAATTATGGACCCTGAAAGTGCAGCCGGGTATGTTTCTGTCAAGCAGATTCTTCTTTAGCTTTTCTGCATTAATGAAAGGCGCTCCGAAGAGCTCAAAGGGAATCGTTGTACCTCTTCCCTCAGAAATATTCAGACCTTCTATCAAGACAGTACCAGGATAGACAATTGCGCTTTTGAGAGTTGGCAGGTTAGGCGAAGGCAGTACCCATGGCAAACCGGTTTCAGAATATAATGAGTGCCTGTGCCAGTTTCTCATCCAGACTATATTAAGATCACAGGATGGATAATACTTCTCTTTAATCCATAACGACATTTCCCCGATTGTCATCCTGTGGCAAAGTGGTATGGAAGCCCCGCCCACAAAAGTAAAAAACTCCTTCTTTAGAACTGGGCCATCAAGAGGCAGTTTTCCTATAGGATTTGGACGATCAAGTATATAAACCGGTATTCCTGCCTTGCAGCAGGCTTCTATGCACAGTTTTATGGTCCAGATATATGTATATAGCCTGGCACCTGCATCCTGCATGTCTATAAGGAGCAGATCAATATGCAGGAGCATCTCCGGTGATGGTTTGCGGGATTTGCCGTAAAGGCTGAACAGTGGGACATTATATTCAGAATGCATATTGCCTTCCCACTCAATCATGTTATCCTGCGTTTGTCCGTAAATGCCATGCTGCGGACCGAATACCGCTGACAAAATGCAATCATTGCTCCCGGCAATAACCTCAATAATGTTTTTGTAGCTGCTGGTAATACTTGGTGCATGGCAGAGAACTCCAATTCTCTTGCCGTAAAACCTGGAAGGAATTTTATCGGAGATAATATCAAGTCCTGTCTGCACCATAATTCTAAATTGAATACAAATATATTATTTAACCATAAGAGTTGCCATTAAATGGTTCTTAATGCAGAAAATACCGATATTCTTTTCTATGTTTATGTCATAATTAATACTTTTTAAAATGAAATCCAGATATCTAAAGATACTCGCTGCTGTTTTGCTGATTATCATTTCGTTATCAGCATGCAATAAAGCTGGGAGGCATCATATAACAATCCTTGAAACCACTGATGTACATGGCGTGATTTTGCCCTTCGACTTCATCGAAAAAGAAAAACTTTCAGCTTCACTTGCAAATTCTTCGACATACATTAATGAACAAAGAAAAGCAGGCGATCCTCTTTTTCTGCTCGATAACGGGGACAATCTTCAGGGACAGCCGGAGGTATATTATTACAATTTTATTGATACTGTATCGCCTCATTTTTTATCTGAAGCTATGAATTGGCTTCAATATGATGCATGTACCGCCGGGAATCATGATATAGAGGCTGGACATTCAGTATATGACAGAGTGAGGAGAGAAGATAAATTTCCGATCCTTGCAGCAAATGCTATCGATATAAAAACCGGGAAGCCCTATTTTACTCCCTATGTCATTATCGAGAAGAATAATATAAAAGTGGCCGTTCTTGGACTCATAACTCCCCAGATACCGGAATGGCTTCCTGAGGAACTATATTCCGGAATGGAGTTTCGCGATATGACAGAAACGGCAAAGCTATGGATGCCTGAAATTCTGAAGCAGAAACCCGACCTTGTCGTAGGTCTGTTTCATTCAGGATTTGAAAAGAATAACGGAAGTCTGCAGAAAGGTTCACATTCTGATGAAAACGGAACTGCTGCAGTAGCCTTTAATGTACCGGGTTTTGATATAATATTTTGCGGTCATGATCATAAGGTTGCCAATGAGAAAATAGTCAACTGCAAAGGAGATACGGTTCTTATCCTAAATGGAGGAAGCAAATCGGAAAATATTGCCAGGGCCGACATCACTTTCAACAAAAAGTTATTTAAAAATAGCAACCTGAAAAAAATAGCAGGAGAAATAATCAAAGTTAAAGAATATGACCCTGATCCAGTTTTCATCGATAAGTTTAAGAAACAAGGTGAAGCAATTAAAGAATATGTGAACAGGGTTATCGGAACTTCAAGCTCAACTTTTTCATCAAGGGATTCCTATTTCGGATCGTCGGCTTTTGTTGATATGATCCATTCACTTCAGCTTGAGATAACCGGTGCCGATATTTCTTTTGCTGCTCCGCTATCATTCGACGTCAAAATTCCGGAAGGGGAAATAACTGTAGGCGATATGTTCAAGCTCTACAGGTTCGAGAATATGCTTTATACGATGAATTTAACGGGGGAGGAGATTCAGAAATACCTTGAATTTTCCTATGGTCAATGGCTTAACACCATGAAGGGGCCGGGAAGCTACCTGTTAAATCTGAGGATGGGCAGGAATGGAAAGCCGATTCTGACTGACGGCAAGGCATGGATGAAGAATCAACCCTATAATTTTGATTCGGCAGCAGGAATTGATTATGTTGTTGATGTTACGAAGCCTGAAGGGCAACGTGTTTTTATTAAATCGCTGTCAGGCGGAAAGCCTTTCGAGAAGGGCAGAATGTACAAGGTAGCTTTAAACTCATATCGGGGAAATGGGGGAGGAGGACATCTTACTGAGGGTGCAGGATTGGATGCAGGCATGCTGCGGAAACGCCTTATTGCATCCACTGACAGGGACTTGCGATATTATATTATGAAATCAATAGAGGCAAAAAAAACAATATCACCGGCACCCAATGACAATTGGAAGATTATCCCGGTGGAATGGGTCAAGGCAGCTGAGAAACGTGAATATCCATTACTCTTTGGCACAGGTAAATAACACCTGTCTGCGTTGAGATTATGAAATATTGCAATTGGGTTACCGTTATATAAAAAGTTTGCCTACAGGAAAATAAACATGGGATCAGACCATAAAAATGATTTAAAAGGATTAGATCTGCCACTGGTTGAAGATTTTTTTACTGTTCAGGGTGAAGGATGGCATACCGGTAAGGCAGCATATTTTATCCGTCTGGGTGGATGTGATGTGGGTTGCAGCTGGTGCGATTCCCGCTTTGCATGGAACCCTGAATTTCACCCGCTGATGAAGACCGATAAGATTATTGAACGGGCAGTGGGCTCCGGAGCTGATTCTGTGGTTGTCACCGGAGGCGAACCGCTGATGTGGAACCTTGATTATCTCTGCTCAGGACTGAAACGGAACAATATTTGTACATTTATTGAGACATCAGGTGCATATCCGTTAAGCGGAAGGTGGGATTGGATATGCCTTTCACCAAAAAGAAATGTTCCTCCTTCAGAAAAGATATGCCGGATGGCCAATGAACTTAAAGTGATAATAGAAACAAGCGATGATTTTCTTTGGGCTGAAAAGTACAGGAAGCTTGTCAGTAGAAATTGCAGATTGTTCCTTCAGCCTGAATGGAGCCGGTTCGAGAATATTATACCGGAAATTGTTGATTATGTCAGGAAAAACCCGGTCTGGAGGATTTCGCTGCAAGCCCATAAATATATGCATATACCTTAAATATTAGTGAAATACACCTTTATAATAATATTACTGGTTACTTCCTGCAGCATCTCAAGAAACAGCTACTCACAGGGACTGCACTCAGCTTCGGGCAAAGCTGTAAAAGTTTATGTTGAAGGGAAGGAATCTTATGAGAATCTTGATTACAAGACAGCCGAACAGCAATTAAAGGAAGCATTGAAGTACGACGATAAGTTCTTTGAAGCATACATGATGCTCGGAGAATTATATACCAACATGAACAGGTTTTCTGAAGCTGCTTCCAATTATCAGGCAGCAGTCAGAATTGATTCCATAGCTTATAGACCGGTTTATTTCAGGCTTGCAAATGCAGAATTGTTGACTGGAGATTATGCTAATGCGCTCATACATTATAAAACATACCTGAAAAATAATGGCAACTCTGAGAAAAACAGGATCATTGCGCTGAAGAATATCAAAAATTGCGAATTTGCTATCGAAGCTATTAAAAACCCCATTCAATTCAATCCTGTTAATTTAGGTGATGCAATTAATTCATCTGATGATGAATACTGGCCATCAATAACAGCAGATGGTCAGACACTTATGTTT
>PMIG01000343.1 GCA_003157055.1 Bacteroidales bacterium
GGTATTAGGGTATTAGGGTTTTAGGGTTTTAGGGTTTTGCACCTTAGCTCTTATGCACCTTAACACCTTAACACCTTAATACCTTAACACCTTAACACCTTAATACCTTAACACCTTAACACCTTAATACCTTAACACCTTAATGCCTTCAATCCGATTGCACAATCAAGGTTACATGACCCTCGCCAGGCAGAGCAACCCTGTAATGAAGCTGATCAGAATAGTTGCAAACGCCAGCCACCGGATCTTCTCATTGACCCTGTCAATACTCAGGGCTGCGAGGATTAAGGCTGCCAGGCAGAAAAGGAATGCGACGAGGGAGATGGTTGTGTGGTTCTGAAGGAATGAAGGGAAAAGATTCAGATAATATTTTGATTTCTCATCTGGTGTAACAAAGCGGCCGGAGTGCCACACGATCATCCATGAAAGCTGGACAAAAACCGGAACGATCAAAAAGAACCAAGCTCCGATCAGCATCCTGTTCTTTCCGGCAGTGGGTTCATTTTCCATTTCTATCTCTGTATGTGCTGTTGTGCCTATTTCTTAATCGCCTCCAGCTCGTGAGCAATATTTAAAATCTTCCCATTTGGGTCCACTGAAACTATATACCCGCTTTTTGAATCGAAGAATGTATCTCTTATAAAATACCACTTGTTATCTTTCTTTAGATGTTCCTTTTCCTTTCTTTTCATCTCGTCCATCGGAAAGAGCCTGTCGAGGCACCCTTCAAATAATTTAGCGTCTGATTCTGTTTTCAAAGAAAAGTCCTTCCTTACAAGTGATTTAAACACAAACATGCTGTCGGAGCGGCTGTCAAGAGCAAATATCGCCCCGTCCTTTATGTCGAGTATTGAACCTGAGCAATAGCTCATCTCGTCGGTGAACATGAAACCGGCATCAACTTTATAGAAAGAGCCTGCAAAAACCCTCGCCAGTGTATCCGAAACGATCCTGGTCTTTGAAATGCTGACCTTTGACTTTATATAATTATCGAGCATTGAGCTCTCCTTGTCAGCTGTTCCCTGGGCAAATGTTTTCATGCCTAGCAAACTGAGAATAATGATGAAACAAATGGATTTTTTCATAGCGTTTAAGTTTTTATCTAAATTATGTCTTTTATAGCTTAACTCAAAAATAATCGCTCAATATTTTAGATATTAAGTATTTACATTCACACACTCATACCATTGCCCCGTTGTACCGTTGTGTAGTTTCACCGTTGTACCATTGTACCATTGTACCACTTTTATATAGATTTAGAACTCAGGAGTATTAAATTTGTATCAGAAGCGAAACGATATGAAATTAATCCTGAAGCTGGTTATTCTTGGAATTGTGGCGCTCTTTGTCTTTAATTACTCTGAAAGCCACAGTATCAGCCTGAAAGATAAATATTCCGGGAATAATGACTCATGGACCGGTCCGGAAATTGCCAGGCTCCTTGCATACAGGGAGAACGGAAATGAACCCGTCGCGACTGAAAGATCATCGGTTCCGGATATGAGGAATATAAACCGGCCTCCATTTACGGCCGATTTCATGAAGGAGAGAGAACTTCAGCGTTCTGCAAATGTCAGCTGGGTAAAAACAGCCACACGTACATATTCTCCCGTTTCATGGTTCATGCTGATGCAGTACGATATGCTGCCATCATCGGCTGAGATCAGCGTCGATGATGGAAGCGATTTTTCCTCGCAGAAGACTACAGATACTTTTCACTATCTCAGGGGACGAACCAGGATTGATCTTCTCGAGAGCATGGAAAAAAATGTTCATGAGATCTCGCATTGTTATTTTAGTCAGAATGTGTTCAGGTATCTCCGTGAAAATAACATGAAGATGGCCGATGGTGATGTATGCGGATACATTTATATATCTCCTTCCAGGAGCTTTTATATCTCCTTTCCTGAAAAAGCCCTGTTCCCTTCCCATGATCTTGCTGCTGTCATCCCCGAAAAGCTGCGGACTTATCGTTTCACTCCTTATATTGATGGCAGCACGTCGACGCAGAATGACGGAGTCATCGGGCTGCTGGATGAGCTGCATGCTTACTATCTTGGATCGGAATATTGCTTCGACATGCTGGAGCCGTATAAAACAGCTGCAGGCACAGATGCGGCAGGATTATTTGAATGGGTAAATCATTCTCAGAGCTCAATGACCGCTTTTTACGAGTTCGACTTCTTCATCCGTGAATACCTTCTCTATATGAAACAGAACCATGCAGCAGATTATGATATGCTTAGATCTTACCGTCCCTTCACGGAATCATACCTTACTCTGCGTCATCTTTACAAAGAGCTGACCGATAAGTACCAGGATCGTATAAAAGATGAAATGAAGCACCTTAATTCTTCCCGGAATTCAATTGCCAGGATAGATAAAGGCTGGCTCTGGGTAAGGGTTGGAAAAAGCAATGTGTCGAGTGGTACGCCGATTTTTTCAAAAGAGAGGGAATTACTTATGCCAGTGCTCGACAGCAGGCGCTACAGGATTATTGAAGACGATTTCCCGGACTAGATCCGGTAGAGGTTACTTTTAACATCTCCTCATCCTATTAATTACCCCCTTCCCAACCCTTCTCCAAAGGGAGAAGGGCCGGGGATGAGGGTCTTC